>JBGSUP010000346.1:0-4728 GCA_041753485.1 Akkermansiaceae bacterium | reverse complement strand
CGTGCCTGCTCGCGTGGGCTGCGGCTTTCCGGAGTCGGTTGCCGGGGCCTTGTTTCCTGCTGCCGCTGTGACTCGCGGCGGGTGGTTTCAGAATTTGGTTCGCGAGTCTGCGCTTGCCCTGGTTGTGGCGGGACTGCTGGTTCCGGTTGGCGCACCTGGGCACGATCCGCCGCGTCGCGCTGTGGCGGGCGGGCCTGATCGGCTCGCGGCGTCTCCGCCGTTGCCGTGGGTCGGTCGTTCCGGGTTTCCGGCTGCCTTGGTTCTGTCGGCTTTGATTGAGCTTGCGATTCCGGCTGCGGCTCACGCGGGCGTTCGGCCGGGCGTTCGATTTGCGTCGCCCCCGGGGTGCGTGAGGCATTGGCGGTTTCCCGGCGATTCTGCCCGAGTTCCTGGGCGGCCGGTTGAGTCCGCTCGCTGGCCTGGCGGCGGTTGCTTGCGAGTGTTTCGAGGCGGCGCTGCTTGAATGATTCGCGGCCGCCAAGTTCGGTGATCGTTTGTTCGGCGGTGACGCGGCTTTGCTCGCGGGATTGGCGGAAGCGCTGAGTCAGTTCCGGGCGGAGCGGCTCGGGGCGCTCCACGGTCACGGATTCCAAACGACTCTTGATCTTGTCGGGTCTCAAGCCCCCGTTCCATGCGACATCGACTTCGGGCGCGGCAACACGAAGGCGATCTCCCTCGATGCGCGGGCGCATTCCAAGCGAGTCCCGGCCAGGCCTGCCGCGGCGATCCACATCCAGCCGGTAAAACGGCATCTCTCTGCCGAGCCTGCGGTTGATGTCACCATATCTCGGGCCACCGCTGATGACGCGGTCGTTTTGAACGTAAATGTTGGTGATGTTGGTGGTTTGCTGGATGAACACGTCGTTTCGCTGATAGGGCAGGCAGTGGCGATAGATCGGGCCGCCGAAGTGGCGGTTTTCCACGAAGTTGAACCACAGTGCGCCAATGCCGAAGGTGACATCCACGGTGGAATCCCAGTGATGGCCGCGATAGGCGAGGGTTTCCGGGGGCAGCGGAGCCCAGCCGATGTGACTGCCACTGCTGCGCCACGAGACCCATGAGGGTGCCCACTCGGATCCGGGCACCCAGACCCAGCCGCGGCCGCGGAGCAGCGCCCAGCGGCCGTAGTGATAGGTGGCCCAACCGAAGGGCTCGTCGGAAAGCCAGGTCCAGCCATGGTCGCTGCATGCCCAGCGGCCGCGGGTGTAAGGCCGCCACGAAACATCGCGCACGATCACCGGCTGCCAGATATATCCATAGTCCGGAGTTTCAAACCATGATCCATATGCCGAGAGCGAATCGTAAAACAAGCCATAGTCGGCGACTGGAATGCGCCGCACGTCATCGTCTCCGATGCCGATGGCGGCACTACCGGCAAGCTCGCGGTCGCGTTCGCTGAGTTCCACGTCGCGTTGCTGGAGCTCAGCCTGTTGTTCCCCGAGCGTGGTTTCGAGTTGTTCGAGCTTTCCCTCGCGTCTTGCAAGTTCCTCCTCGCGCTGGCGCAGCGCTTCGGTTTCGGCTGCGGCGGCCTCGCCCTGCCGGAGTTCAAGTTCCGCCCGGGCTTCGTCGATGTGCAGTCGCTCGCGTTCGATGGCATCGCGCTCGGCGGCGAGCCGCTGGTCTTCGAGTTGTCGTTCCAGTTCCTGCTGGCGCTCGACGGCCTCGGCGGCCTTGCGTTCGAGTTCGGAGAGTTTTGCGGCGGTGCCGGGTGATGGTTTGTCGCAGCCGGTGGCGAGCAGGATGGAAATGGCGGCGAGCGGAAGCAGGATGCTGGGTTTCATGACGGGGAGTGGATTCGCCGGCTTCGACGGGTGGGAGGGCGCCGCCATTCAGGAAATTTTCCACGAGTCGGGTCTCAGGTGAGTTCGAAGACGATGCGCGGCGTGGTCTCGCGGCCACCGGGGATTTCGCGGCGAACTACGCGGGTGCCCAGCACTTGTTCGAGCATGCGGGTTTCCATCATGGCGGCGCGCGGGTAGCGCTCGAAAATCCGCTGCAATGGGTTGTGGAGTTCCACGATGCGGCCGGGCTGGCCGGGTTCTTGTTCCCAATGGCTGGCGTTGCCATCCTTTTGGCGCAGGAGCGCGAGTTTCTCCGCTTTTTCGACAGGAGACGGGAGGGATTCGAGTTGTTTTGCGAGTTGGCCGCCGAGTTTTGCGAAGTGCTGGAAGAGCAGTTTTTCCGGCGTGCTTTCGCCGTGCATCACGCGGAGTTCATCGAGCAGTTCGAGCGTGAAATCCACTCCGGCTTGGGGGAAGAGCGCATCGGCTTTGGCGGCGAGGCTGTAAAAAATCTCCGGCCGCCCGACCGCGGTGCGCGGGAGGCGGGTGCGGATCAGGTAACCGGCCTTGGCGAGCGCGTCGCAATGGGTTTTCGTGGTCATGTAACTGCCATCCGTCATTCGGGAAATCTCGCCGACGGGCATGCCGCCGGAGAGCTTGAGCGTCTCGATGACGCTTCGCCATTGCGGTTTGATCAGGTCTCGGAATACCGGAAGGAGCATTTTGGCGTGACTGAAGGTTCCGCGGATTTCCGCACGCGGGCAATCCGCAAATTTTGTGATACCGGGAGCCGGGTCTCAGGTGGGATGCGAAAGCACGATTCGTCGGCCGCCGTTGCGGGCGCTCTCATAGATGGCGCAGATCAGCGCGACGGCCTTGCGGGCTTCGACTGCGGATGTCGAGGGCTCGCGGCCCTCGCGGATCGCGGTGACAAAGTCCTCGAAATTCCGCTGGTGCTGGAGATGGCCGATGGCCGAGGGAACATTCGCCCCGAGACCGGCCGCGCCGCTTTTGATGAGGGTGGCGCGGATGTGGGCATCCTCGGGCCGCTCATCCTTGAAGTCCCAGACCTCGAAAGCCTCATCCGCGAGGAAGACCGAACCATCGGTGCCGGCAAGTTGCACCCGCACCGGATGGCCGTCACGCGACCAGGTGCAGGTGGACGCCTCGATCACGCCGCGCGCGCCATTTGCAAACTCGACGATGGCCACCGCGCTGTCCTCGACCTCGATCCCGCCGTGCGCGAGACAGGCGCAGTCCGCCTGAACCGCAGTGACGGGGCCGGCCAGATAAAGCAGGGCGTCGATGGCGTGGATCGCTTGATTCATCAACACGCCGCCGCCATCGAGCGCCCAGGTGCCGCGCCAGGGGGCGGAATCGTAGTAGGCCTGATCGCGAAACCATTTCACATAACATGAAGCGGAGGTGAGTTTGCCAAAGCGGCCGTTCGTGCAGGCTTGTTTGAAAGCGGTGATGCCAGGGTGAAAGCGGCGGTTGAGCACCGAGGCCAGGGTTTTTCCGCAAAGCGCAGCGGCATCAATCAGCTGATCGATGCGCTCGACGGTCACTTCCAGCGGTTTTTCGACGATCACGTGTTTTCCCGCCTTGAGCGCGGCGAGTGCCGGATCGAGGTGGGCACCGGACGGCGTGCAGATGGTGACGATGTCGAGGGCCGGGTCGGCGAGGAATTCATCCATGGTGGAAAAGGCGCGGATGCCATGTTCCGCGGCGAGCCTGCCGGAAGCTTCCAGCCGCTGATCGAATACCGAGTGAAGCGTGCCACCGCTCATAGCACGGATGGCTTTGGCGTGGATGCCTGCAATCATTCCCGCTCCAATCATTCCGAATTTCATGACCGGAGCTTGCGATTTCCGCGCTGGCGGCCGCAAGACAAAGCGGTGATTCCCGGGTTGCCTATGGCCGGGGCAGCCTCATGATTGCCGCATGTTCGCGCGCATTGGAATGCTTCTCGTCGTCTCCGGCCCCTCGGGTTCGGGGAAAACCACGCTTTGCCGCCGCTTGGCGGATTCCGGTGACGTCCGCTACTCGATTTCCTGCACCACGCGGCCGCCGCGGCCGGGCGAGTCCGACGGGCGCGATTATCACTTTATGAGCCGTGAGAACTTTGGGTCGCGATTGGCGGCGGGTGATTTCCTGGAGCATGCGGAAGTGCACGGAAATTTCTACGGTTCGTTGAAATCCGAAGTCATTTCCCACCTCGATGCCGGGGTGGATGTGGTGATGGACATCGATGTCCAGGGCGCGGAGCAAATCCGCAACTGCGCGGATCCCTTGATCCGGAAAGCCTTCGTGGATTTGTTTGTGATGCCGCCCGGCGAGGAGGAACTGCACACCCGGCTCTCCGGCCGGGGAACCGATAGCGAGGCGGTGATTTCGCAGCGCATGGCCAGTGCTCTCGATGAAATGAGCCACTGGCGCGAATACGGTCATGTCCTGCTCTCCTCGACCCGTGAGGAGGACTACGCGCGCTTTCTCGCGCTGGTCACTGCGGAGCGGATGAAAGTGCCGAGAATCCGTGGCTGAGACACGGCTCACGCCGAAAACTCATATCTCAGCGCCGAGAGGCAGAAAATCGCGGCCGTTTCCACGCGCAGCACGATCCCGCCGAGCGAAACCGGGTGAAATCCGGCGGCGAGCGCGGCAGTGGTTTCCTCCGGGGTGAAATCACCTTCCGGGCCGACTAACAAGATCGCGGCGGTGGTCTCGGGGTGGGCGTGGAGGATTTCGCGCAGAGGCTTCGCGCCGGGGGCCAGCGAGGCGATGAGGCGCAGGTGACCAGCGGCGGGCGGGATGCCCGCGCTACGGTCCAGCCACTGGTCGAAGGGCAGGGGATCGGCGATGTGCGGCAGGGTGTCCTGGCCGCATTGTTTGCAGGCTTCCAGCGCGGTGCGCCGCCACTTGTCGGACTTGCCCTCGCCGGGCTGGA
>JBGSUP010000345.1:0-2710 GCA_041753485.1 Akkermansiaceae bacterium | reverse complement strand
GCGCGACGACCCGGGCGGCGCGGCGCATGTTGTCGATGCCATGCCACCAGTGCGGGTCCAGCGTGCCCGCGCCGTGCGTGGGGCAGCAGGTGTAAACCGCGTCCTTGCCGACGGTGAGCGAGGGGATGGTGCGGCCGACCTCGATGATCGTGACGCCATCCAGGGTGGATTTCAGTCGATCGAGATAATTCTCCAGGTTCTTGCCACCGGCGAGCACCAGCGCGGAGGCTTGCATTTGTTTCATATCCGCGGGCCGTGGTTCGAAACGGTGGGGATTTCCGCCTTCGCCCACCAGATCGAAAACCCGCACCCGCTCGCCGCCGACCTGGCGGGCGAGATCCGCCATCAGCGGGTGCAGGGCGGTGACTTGCAACGGTGCGGCTGTGGCAAGCACCACTCCACACCAGGAAACCAAGCAGGAAAGAATCTTTGTTTTCACGCCGCGAAACTTCATGCAGCGGGAGAATTATTGCAAGCGATTTGCGTTTTGGGGCGCGGTGCCGCTTGCGGCCGCGTCAGTTTTCCTGAGTCGAGGGATAACGGAAGTGGGCTTCGATTTTGAAATCGAAGAGCACATCTTCCCACTTCACCGAGGTGTCCTTGTGGTGGACGACCCACGGTTCGTGAGCGCGGTTGCCGGGACCCGGGACAACGATGCCGATGTGCTTGTCGCCATTGGCGAGCGACCAGATCACGACGTCACCCGGCCGGTAGTCGGCGGGATCGCGCGAGGGGGTTAGGATTTGTCCCTTGCGTTCGAAGAATCGTTCAAGGTTGGGGATGCGGCGGTGGTCGATGCTGGGGTCGGGACCGAGGGCGTTCCAGAGCTGCGGGTAGGGACGGAAATGCGCGGACATGTCCTCATGGACTTGCTGTTGGAGATCGATGCCGAGCTTGCGATAGCAACGGATGATCACATCGGCGGCGGAGCCCTTGCCTGGAGCGATGTCACCGTTTGGATAGGAGATCCTGTAGTAGGCCGGATCAAAGGTGATGTCCTCGCCGGAGTGGGCGAGTGCTGCGGCGGCGAGGCGGCTGCCGGAATCCTTGGATTCCGCCAACGAAGAGATCAGCAAGGACGCTTGTTCCATCGAGACGCCCTGCTGGGTGGCCTTGAGGAACGGAACCAGCGGCCGGCCAAACCAGAATGCTACGCCCACCGCGATCACCAGAATGACCCAACCGCCGAAAAAATGCCGCTTCCTCGGCTTCTGCGGACGAGGCCCGATGTATTCAATAGTGCTGTAAAAGCCGGGACGAGGACGTGCCATGGAGAAATTCTGCCTGCGCGTTGAAAACACGAATCTCCGCGAAAAGCGATGTTTTTCCTTAAATTATTCATCTTCTTATCACTGTGGCCGCTTATGATCCCTGAGCGGCTGGTTTTCACGTCTCGACAGGCGCGGCGGCGGCCGGCCAGATTCGGACATGACGATTTTCACCAGCCCCGATCCGCTGCATTGGGGTGGGCTTGATCTGCCGCTGTTAGGGCTTGCCACGGACTGGCACGGCGCGGCGGTGGAGCCGGCTGCCGGATTTTCGCTGGCGATGGACGGGAGTCGGCTGTGGTTCGTGGCGCATCACCGCAAGCCGGCGGATCTCCATCCCCTGGCACGCCCCGGTGGGTTTCAGTCCGGGCTGTGGCGGCACGACGTGGCGGAGTTGTTCATCTCGGATCCGCGGAGCGGGCGCTATTTCGAGTTCAATCTCGCGCCCAACGGGGCCTGGTGGAGCTGTGAATTCACGGCCGCCCGCGTCCGCGCCGAGGAAGCGGAGATCGCCATGCCGGAGATCGCGACCTTTGCAGAGATGGCTGCGGACGGGGCCTGGCTTGCGGCCATGGCGATCCCGCTGGATCTGTTGAAAGCCCGGCTTGATTTCGGGCGGCAGTCGCGGGGCAATGTCACCTTCATCCTCGAGTCGCCGGCACAGAGGTTCCTCACGGCGGCGGTTTTGGGCTCCGGTGAGCCGGATTTCCATCGGCCGGAGGGATTTCCACAGTTGGTCTTCGCGGGGCTTGCCGAATGACCGGCGTTTTCGACTTCGCATCAAGGCCGGCTTTGCCACTCCGCCATTTCGTGGTAGAAGCAGTGGAATGATCGGGCGTTTCCAAATTGAAGACATCATCGACCAGGACGGCTCGGGGGTGGTCTTCCGTGCCTTGGACACGGAAACCCGGCGCATGGTCGCCTTGCGCCGCTTCTTTCCTTTTGGCGTGGACGGCGGCGGTCTGCTCGCCGATGAGCAAACCGCCTACAACATCGCCCTGGACCGGCTGGCAGGGTTGAGGCACCCGGCACTGCGGGCGGTGGTTTGCGGCGGCTGCGATCCGGTGGATGGCATTCCTTTTATCGCCACCGAGTGGATCGAGGGTGATGTGCTTGATGAGATTCTCCGCCATGGTTCCCTGACTCCCGAATCCGCGCTGCTGTTGCTCACCCAATCGCTCGAAGTGTGTGAACTGCTCTCCCATGTGCTTGCAGAGGAGGCGGTCTGGGTGGAAACGGACCTCCGCACCATTGTGCTCGGCGGCGAGCATGGCGAACGCCAATTCACATTCTGGATTTCCCCCCTAAAGTGGTTGGGCAGCGGCGAACAGGCCCGCGGGCTGGAATCCATCGTCACCCTGACCGAGGAAATCATGGGCTGGCAAGGGCGGGTCGTGAATGATCAGGCTGGCCGTGGTCTGGGTGCCTGGCTCAAGTGGTTG
>JBGSUP010000344.1:0-13201 GCA_041753485.1 Akkermansiaceae bacterium | reverse complement strand
GCGAGCGTTCCCGCGACGGTGGCCGGTCTGCCCGTGCCACCGCTGCCCGGGAAAAGTCTCACGCCCGCCTTCGCCCGCGACGGCGCAGTGAAACACGAGCCCCTGTGGTTCCATCACGACGGCCACCGCGCCATCATCGCCGGCGACTGGAAACTGGTCGGAATTTTTGGCGAACCCTGGGAGCTCTACAACCTCCGCACGGACCGCAGTGAAACCGAAGACCTCGCGGCCCGCCACCCGCAAAAGGTGATCGAACTCGAACTGGCCTGGCTCAAGCAAGCGGATGTCCTGCGTCGCCTGGCACAGCAGGATTTGCCCGCCACCACGGGTGTTCCCGCCGTCGATCCCAATGCCAAACCCGCTGCGGGTGCACGGCCAGCCGTGCCCGCGTTCACATTTTCCGCCAACAAGTTGAAACTCAAACCCGGCATGGGCGATGAATACAAGAAACGTCACGAGGCCATCTGGCCGGAACTATCCAAAGCCATCCGCGACGCGGGCATCAGTGATTTTTCCATTTTCCTCGACGAGGAAACTGGCACCTTGTTCTCGGTCCAGAAACTCGCGCCCAACCACAGCGCCGCCGAACTGCGCAAAACCGGGCTCATGCAAAAGTGGTGGGATCACATGGCCGACATTATGGAAGTGAATCCGGACAACTCACCCGTGCGCGTGCCCTTGAAGCAGGTCTTCCATCAGGACTGAACCCCCGCCACCGAATCCAATCCCGACCATGACGAAGATTCTGCACGCGCTCATCCTTCCGGGCATTGCCCTCGCCGGCTGCGCCCTCGCCGCACCCGTCCATCTGGTCGATGAGGCCCCGATCTCGATCCAACGCGTGAGCCCGGACGTCATCCTCGTCGATTTCGGGCGGGTTGCATTCGGCAACATCCAACTGACGCCCCCGGCGGATACCGACCATCCCGTGACCGTGCATTTCGGCGAGGACTTCAAGGACGGCCGCATCAACCGCCAGCCGCCGGGAACTGTCCGCCATGCCCAGACCCGTATCCAGCTCAAGGGAAGCTCACCCGTGCGGGTCGCCCCGCCCGCCGACGAACGCAATACCCAAACCGGCGACGAGAAAAGGCCGCCGGCCGTGCGCACGCCACCGGAATGGGGCGTGATCCTGCCGTTCCGCTGGGTCGAGATCGAGGGCTGGCCCGGCGAGCTGAAACCAGCAGACATCGTCCGGAATTCCGCCTTCGCCAGCACCTGGGACGACCACGCCGCCCACTTCGAATCCCCGGACGAAATGCTCAACCGCATCTGGGACCTTTGCCGCTATTCGATCAAGACCACCACCTTCGCCGGTGTCTATGTCGATGGCGACCGCGAGCGCATTCCCTACGAAGCGGACGCCTATCTCAACCAGCTCAGCCACTATTACACGGACAACGACGTGCAAATGGCGCGCGATACCTTCGACTGGTTGATGAAACATCCGACCTGGCCGACCGAGTGGGCCTTCCACATGATTTTCATGGCCCACGCCGATTACCGACACACCGGCGACACCGGGTGGCTCGCATCCCACTATGAATCGCTGAAACCGAAACTCCTGCTGGACCGGGCGCGGGCGGACGGATTGCTAGTCAGCAATGACAAACAGATCAAACGGGACGACATCGTGGACTGGCCGCAGGGGGAACGCGATGGTTATGTCTTCAAACCGGTTAACACGGTCGTCAATGCCTTTCACATCCGCTCCTTGGAAATGATGGCGGAACTGGCTGCGGCATTGGGCCGGAAGAATGAGGCGTCCGAATACGCCGCGCTGGCTGTGAAAGCCCGCGCGGCCTTCCAAAAGCACTTGTTTGATGCAAGGAAGGGGGCCTACCGCGATGGGCAAGGCACCGATCACGGTTCCCAACACGCCAGCCTGTTTCCCCTGGCCTTCTGGTTGGTGCCGGATGAGCACGTTGCGGCTGTCACCGCTATTGTCGGCGAACGCGGCATGGCCTGCTCGGTTTATGCCGCGCAGTATCTGATGGAGGGACTCTTCGCCAACGGCGCGGCGGAGCGCGCGTTGGAACTCATCACCGCGCCCACCGACCGCAGTTGGCGGCACATGGTCGAGAGCGGAACCACCATCACCTGGGAAGCCTGGGACCAGAAATACAAGCCCAACCAAGACTGGAACCACGCATGGGGTGCCGCACCCGCCAACCTGCTGCCGCGTTTCATCCTTGGTGCCGAGCCGCTCACACCCGGCTGGAAACAGGCGCGCATCCGCCCGCAAACCGCCACGCTCGCCTTTGCCAAAGGCAAAATCCCCACCCCGCTCGGCCCGGTCATCGTGAACTGGGAAAACGGTGCCTCCTTCCAAATGAAACTCTCCCTGCCTGATGGAATGACCGCCAGACTCGAGCTCCCCGCATCCCCGTCCTCAAAGGGAGTCAAGATCAACGGCAAGCCCGCCACAGCAAGACGCGTCGGATCACGCTGGATCATGAATGAGGATGTCGCCGGAACCGTGAGCGCCGTGGTGGAGTAGGTGGATCCGGCCCGGTTGGCCCACTTGTTTGCCCTCGCGTTGTTCCGGCCATGCGGGCGGCAGTCACGGCGCGGCAAGGCTTTTACTTGTTGGAAAACATCACCCGGATCCTTGCCGAACTGACATCCTTCAAGGTCACCGTCAGCTTCGAGAATAAATGATCCGAGATCGTAATGGCGATGGGTCCACTTGTTAGTTCCACCCTGCATCGCGATGGTGAATCCCCTCATGTCCTTCCAAGAATCTCTCATCGAAGCGCACTCCGCACCGCGGAAGTGCCGGTCGAGCGGCAGCTCCGGAAACGCGGCGTCAGTCGCCGCCGGGTCGAACCACAGCAAATCCCACGGCCCGCCACCCGCGCCCTCACGCAACGCGTCGTAGCGGAACCGCGAATACCGTGGAATCCCATAGCGCCTGCCCAGCCACAAGTGCTGCGGTGTGGAGAGGGCGTAGTGCCCGCAATCACCGAAATCGAAGCTCATGCGCCCGGCTCCTGACATGAATATCTGATAGTCACCACTTTGCTTGAAGCCCTCGATTCCTCCAAGCCCGAAGTCGGTTCCCAACGCGCTTTCGAGCGATGCCAGCAGCCTGACGTTGTATTCGCTGCCGAATGCCCAATACCCGACGCCCTCTTTCCCGGCCCCGTCAGGTGCATAGTCGTTCATCGCGCGTGGAATGCTGGCGACCGCGTGGGTGATGATCTTGGATGCGATCTCCGGTTCGTCCTCCGCCACCGCCAGTGCCCCCATGGCGAGGCCGCCGTTGCAAATCTGGTTCCAATTGTAGTCCACCCGATGCCAGCCTTTTTCCGCGAGATAAACCTTCATCGCCGGCTCCAGGCCATGTTTGACAATGGCCTTGCGGAGCAGCGTCCGTTGTTCCGGCGTCCATTGATCCCACAACCAATCATAGCCGACGGCGACCGCACAGGTCATCACCGCCGTGTCGAGGAAATGGGCGGGATTCCAGTCCTTGAAGCTGGCGGCGGCATCAAGGTCCGCCCACGCCCGCTGCAGATAGTCTTTCCTGCCCGTCATGTGGAAGGCGTAGGCAAGTGTTGTGACACGTTGCAGAACCTCGCCGCTGACGCCGAGCAAACGGCGGCCATCGCGTAGTTCGTAGGTCGCGGGTGGCTTCGTCAGCGCCCCGCTCGCATCCGCAAGAATTTTCTCGTGGATGCGCTCTGCCACCGGATCCCGGGCGATCCATTGCCGGATGTTGCCAAGCACCTCCGGATCAAGCATCAGGCGCGGGTGCTGCGGATTCAAGGTGCGCAGCACCGACGCCGCCTGAGGCACCCGGAACTCACGCTCCGCATCCGGCATGGTTGCGCCAGCGCCACGCGTGGCTGTGGCGAATCCTGCCGCGGCGACCATGAACCCACAAACGCCGAACCACATGTTCCGGGACAGGAACTTTTCCAGATTTCTCCCGTTGCGTCTTTTCATCAGGCGGTCAATCGCCGGAGCGGCTTCATTTATCATCCACGGTTGCCCCCGAAACGAAGATCATGGCATCGTTTTTCACCTCGCTCTTGCCAAGATACATGCCCCAGCGGAAACCCGTGTTACCCATCGGCCGCGCGTAGGTCCCCTCGCCAACCTTCTTCCCTCCCAGATAAACCTCGTAGTCCTGCCCGTTGTCCCTGACCCGGATATGGAAGGGCTTTCCCACCATGTCCTTTGCGATCACCTTGTCTTCCGCCCGCCGGTGATTGAGGGTGATGTCACCATTCGGGCTCATGTTGATTTGCACCGACCAATCGTTGATATTGTTCTTGGCCTGGAAAATCGCCGCGCCGTGCGGCTTGATGATGGTGTAGGTGCCGCTCCACTCATGCCAGGCACCGCGCTTCCATGTCAGATTGCTGAAGGCCTCGATCCGCGCCGCGTTCTCGCGCGCGTTGCGCACGTTCGTCTCGCCCGTGAACAAGCGGAAGACCTGCGTGCTGCCATCCTCCTGATACCACCTCGACCATTTCGGGAAATCCTCGCGGGGAATCGCGCTGTTGCCCAAGGTATGGATCCTGATCTCCCTGGGTATCGGCCGTCTGGCCTCCGGAGTGAGTTCCACCCGTTTGTTGTTCACATCGATCTTCGCTCCGGTCACGCCGTTCCGCGAGTTGCGGCCCTCAGGCAGTTTCCCGGTTTTGAGAACCTCAGCGAACACTGGATCGCTGCCCTTCTGAGTGAACAGCGGCTCGGAAAACCCGGTCTGCATGGAAACGAGGCAGACAAAAAGTGTTGTATATATATGTTTCACAATGAACAAGCTGGCTGAAGCATGGTGAAACCCTGATCAAAACCAAGACCAAAATCATCGGGTCGGGTTTCGGATTTCAACATGTTCCGGAGTATCACGCCGCGCATGGCTGGACTTCCTTGCGGATGGCGGATGGGGTTTTACGGCAGTCCTTCAAGATCCCGCATATCTTTCGGCCGGCCCGCTGGCGATTTTGTTGGTTTTCTGATCCTCAAGCGAGATGAAGGGCATGCTACGGCCTTCTCTGCACTTGCGATGCCTCGGTGTAGTGGACCGCTTTCAGATGAGCGTCGAGTTCGGCTTCGAGCGGCGTGGTGAAGGCCGGATCGGCGGCGAGGTTTTTCAATTCATAGGGATCGGATGTAAGGTCGAAAGCCTCGGTCCATTCCGGGTGACCGGGGTATTTCACGAGCTTGGCCTTGGCCGTGCGGACGCCGACGCAGGTGGGACCGTCGCCCAACTCACGATAATACTGGGCGAGAAAGGACTTCCGCCAGTTGGCGGGTGTCCGGCCTGCGGCGAGATCCTTCCAACTTGCGCCCTGCATCCCGACCGGTATCGGCACGCCGGCGAGGTCGAGAAAGGTTGGCGCAAGGTCCAGATTGAGCACCATTTCATCGACGACCCGGCCTTTTCCGAAGAGCCGTGGGTAGCGCACGAGCATCGGGACGCGCAGTGACTCCTCGTAGAGCAGGCGCTTGTCACCGAGGCAATGCTCGCCGAGGAAGTAACCGTTGTCACTGGTGTAAACGACCACCGTGTCTTCTGTTAGTCCGAGTTCATCGAGCGCGACCAACAAGCGGCCGAGGTTTTCGTCGGCACCCTTGATGTGCCGCAGGTATTCGAGATGGATGGCGTTGGCGGCGAGCCCTTGGTCGAACTTGCCGGTGGCAGGGTCCGGCTTGCGGTAGATCGGAGGCACGCCGCAGTTTGGCGTGGGCCGGGTGGTTTCACCGGCATGGAGGTCTCGCAAGCGTTCGGGCAGGTTTTTATCACCGCGTTTGTTGTGCGGGCTCTTGAATCCGACGACCATCGAGAACGGTTGTTCGCGGTTCTGTTTCATCCAGTCGATCGCATGGTCGGTGCTGACGTCGTCCACCCAGCCCTTGGTTGGGGTTTTGACGCCGTTGATTTCGAACGGGCAATCCTGGTAGGTGCCCTGGCCGATGAAGCTGGCGGAGTGGTCGAAACCAGGGCGCTGGCCGCGCTGGTCGCCCATGTGCCACTTGCCAAAGTAGGCGGTGCGGTAGCCGGCGGCACGCAGCAGTGTGGCGTGGGTGACCGCATCCCCCGGCAAAGGGGTGCTGTTGTCGATGATGCCGTTGAGGTGGTTGTAGCGGCCGGTCAAAAAAGCGGCCCGGCTCGGTGAGCACAGCGAGAGCGTGACAAAGGCATTGCGGAAGCGCACGCCCTCTGCGGCGAGCCGGTCCATTGCCGGCGACTTGAACCATGGGTAGCGCGCGCGCTCACCCTGCTCGCGCTGGACCACGCCGATCGTGTCCCAACGCTGGTCATCGGTGATGATGAAAACAAAATTAGGCTTGCGCCCGGCGGCATGCAACGAAGCGGCGGATGTGATCAAGAACAACAGCCACGCGGCGGCGTGGCGGCAGAGGTTGGGGACGGATGGATTCATGATGTTTAGTTTGTTAGCTCGATATGGTCACTGCGCACTGTCCAGCGTAGGAACTTTCATCTCTTCCAGCCAGACGCTCAGTGGGGCCCCAGCCGGGATGAAGCCATCGCTCTTACGGTTGTTCATCGGAAAGTTGCTGACCGCGAGGCTTACCTTGCCGCCCGTGAAATCATCACGAAAATCCGCCCAAACATGGCCGCCGCGGGGCTTGCCGCCCTCTTTGCGCCAGGCGACGACGCCGGCTTTCGACTCGGCCAGCAGCTTGCCATTGATGTAGATCGCAAAACCTTCACCCGAATTGGCATGTGCGCTGCCGCCGACCCGGATACGGTAGCGGTAGCCGTCCTTGAGCGGCGGCAGATTCAAACTCCGGCGCAGCAGCAACACGTCGCCCTTGAATGCCGTTCGAGGTTCACCGCGCCTGCCACCTTGATACCATTCCGGTGTCGAGACCAGCGGTTTGTCGCCCTGCGCTCCAAACGGCGCCTCGCCGGTCTTCCAACCCGCTTTGTCCACATCGAAGCCCGGCTCGAACCAATTCTCCATGCCGACCGGACGGGTTGGATCGAGGTCACGGATCCCTTTCTTCCTGGCCTCGGAGTCCGGCAGGTCAAAGCTGAAGTAATTCCATGCTGCGGGATTGAGGTCTTCCCCGAAGAGTTTCCAATCGTAATCCCGGATACCAGCAGCACGATAATGGTCGCACGCTTGATCCAGGACATCTTCCAGGTAAGGCGGCATCTTCGCAGGTTTTTCCCCCTTGAGGGCGGCAAGCAACACCGGTTCATTGCGGGGATTGCTCACGAATGCCGCCAGCGCTCCGTCCAGAATCATTGGTTGGATCGCTGCTAGTGATGCGGCTTTTTGCTCTGCCGTCGGCACTGGTTTTGCAGCTTCCGCAGCCTCGGCGGCCACGCGGGCGGCCAATAGAGCCTCACGATCCGACTTGGGAATCGCAACCGCCTCGCCACCCTGCATGCGCACCATCGCCCGGCCCATGGACTCGCCGACCAGCAGGTAGGTCTCGGGATTGCGGTTGTAATGGTAACCCTGGTCCGCTGGGGACTCCTCGCGCTCACGCCAAAAATCGCGGGTGTCCACCGAGGCCACCGTGCCGACAAACTCCGGATGCTGCTTGGGATCGCCGACCGCCATTTGAGCCTCCCAGGTTCCCTTCCACGGTCCCTGTTCGATCCTGTAGCCATCGAATCCAACCGTTGCGACGACGACCGGCATCTTCGGTGCTTTGAACTCCTTACGGAGGTCGTTGATCAGATTCACAAGGTGTTTTTCGTATTCCTCCTTGGGCGCGCCACTGTCCTTGTGGCCTTGGAACCGGCCGAAGCCGGCGAGCTCATGGCCCTGGCCTTCGTAACCAGGCACGATCCTGTCAATCTGATCGAGCGTCTTGCGAACCCCTTCGATCATCAGGCGATACTCCAACCCTTCAAACTCACTGGCTGCGTCCGTGCGCCCGCTGGACGGTGGACGGAAGTCAAAGCCCAGTGAGCGATTGCCCATCGCCGTCTTGATCAGCAGAACCTGCTCGTCATGGAAGGTGCCCATGACGAAACCGAAACCCACCTCAGGGCCGATGCTTTTCCCGTTGTTTGAAGTGGCGGAAAGCGGCGAACTGGCACGATCCGGAAACAGCCGGGGATCCGTGTAAACGACATCGTTGCGCACGGTCCACTTGTTCTCATTGTCTAGCAGATAAAGAAACTTCTTGTCCTTCTTCGTCAAGGTCACCAGATCGCCCTTTCCCTGGATCTCAACCTGTTCCAACCAGAACGCGGCTGATCCGCATTTGAAGTAGGTGATTTGAATGGGATAACGTTTGCCCGCTGCGAGCGCGACTTTCGCGATCACCGGCTTGCCGCCAATCTCCCTGCGATAGACTTCCCTGCCTTCAAGGGTGACCACGTTGCATGCGCTATCCTCAAAACCAGCGTGAACCGTATAGATCCCGTTGGCCGCCACCTCGATCAACGCCGTGACCACGACGGTCTGTGTTCCCCCGGTCGCCGGCAGTTTTTCCGCGACCGTCCCCAACGCCACCGCGACTGTCTTCACCGGCTGCCTCGTGGTGTCGACGGGACTGGAATATACAGCGGCCTCGGCTTCAAACACGCCATACCGGGCCACCGGCACCGCTCCATGGGCCTTACCGCCAGAGAACGGGACGATCGGCGTGACTCCCGGAATGATCGCCGGGTCGGCCGAAAGAAACAAGTTCGGATGGAGCGCCCGTGCGCCGTTGATATCGCCCATGCCGACCATGTTCGACTGCCCGGCCAGAACATACACCTTGACCGGTTTCCTGACATCGCCCGGCTTGCCGTCGGGTTCGGGCAGTTGGGCGGGGATGGTTCCGGCCGTGGCATCGGCAAAAAGTCCGGCAAACGCGATGGCAGAGAGGGCGGAGAGGACTCTGGTTCTATTTGATAATTTCATCGAATCATCTGTTATCGTCTTCTCTGCGGATGCGGCGCTGTTAGCCTGATCACTTCACCGGCGTCATTATGAAATCTTTAATCGTCAAACCGCGGCTGCCTTCCTGAAGCGCGAGGTAGAGCGTATTCGCGCCTTTGACCATGTTGACTTCCAGCGGTTGGGTCTGCTCCCATTTACCGATGGTGTAGGGCACGGTGATTTCGACGGGGGCTTTTGGGTTGTTCACCGCGACCATCAACTTGTGACCCTCTTGCGCCGTGGCCACTCGCGCACTCAGCGCATACTTGCCGGCACTCGGCGCCTTAACTTCATATTCGGTCTTGTAACCGCCGGTGACGTGCAATTGCATGCCACCCGAGAAACTTTTCATGGCCGCGAAGTGGCCCGAGGGCCTGCTGTGAGCCACTGCCGGAATCATGATCACTCCATCCTTGCCAACGACGATCTTCCGGTCGGCCTCGGTCAGCTTCGCCTGTCCGACCATCTGCTTTTCCTTCGACTCATTTGCTTCGCCAAGCTCTTGTCCGAGCGGGCCCAAGCCAACCGCCGTGGCCGCAATGGCAGCGGCTTGGCAATGGGCCATAACGCTCCAGAAGCCGCCCGCAACGCCCTTGCGGTCGTTGTATGCCTGCTCGCCAAGGATGCGACTGATCCAATGGGCTCGCAACACCTTCAAGTAATCCCGCCCATGAGCCCTTGCCTGTGTTTCCAGCAGGAAGTCAGCCCCGCTGCGCGGAGCCTCATCCTTGTCCCACCAACTGTGCTCAAAGCCCGCGCCAAGATTGACCACCCAGCCCTTTGGTGTCCAATGACTCAAGGCGGCATGCGCCTTCTGGGTCACGCCCCAGGTCGGGATGCCAAAACATTGCAGGATAAACCGGCCAAAGAACGCGCGACGGCCACAAACGCCCCCATTCTTGATGATGTTCTGATACTGGTGCAGCGAAGGGAGGTCATTCTTCACGTTTTGCGACCCGTATGGAACTTCGGTCCTGACAGTCGAGGAATAGCGCCAGCCATAGTCCGGGTTGTAGATATGGTCGGGACGGTAGTTGCGCAGCATCTCGCGCCCCCACGCCAGAATCTCGTCCGGAGCATCGCAGTCAACGACCATGCGGTATTCCCAGGCGGTCAGGTTTTTGAAAGCAGGGTCGAGTTCCCCATCGAGGAATGCCTTCTCGTAATGCAGGTAACGTTTCACCGGATCCACGGCGGCCGACGCACCGCTCTGGTCCTTGGCACTCGTCTGCGCAATTGGCATCGCATGCTCAAGACTGACGGCCAGAGTCAGGCGCTGCAGGTTGCCGTCGCGGGCCTTGGGGCTGGCCTTCTGAATGGCAGCATAAATCTCCATCGCCCGGCCGTATTTACCGAACTTGGCGCCACCGGCCTCGAGCATCTGCTTCATCAACGGATTGTCGGCAAGAAGCTTGTCCACCAGGGCTTCCTGTTCCTCGCCCAGCTGGGCGAACTCTGCCAGGCCCCGCGGCGTCGCCTCTGCCAGCACGGCACCTTTGACCAGCAACGCATCCAGTTGATCGCTCGCCAGACAGGGTTCCAAAGCAGTCAAGAGGGCCTTCGATGCCAGCCGCTCGTTGGTCCGCGCCTGGGCCAGCGCCGCCTGAGCCGCCTGGTTCGCCTTATTCATCTTCGGCTCATCGGTTTTCGCCTTTTCCAACGCTTCCTGACGCTTCTTGAGTTCTTTGATCCCGTCTTGCTTGTTCGCCTGCCAGTTTGCCAGATCCTTCCTTGCCGCCTCGCGTTCGGCCGCAGTGGTCGCCTTCTTCAACGCCGCCTCCGCTTGGGCAATGCCTTTTTCGGCACCGCCGATCCATTTGCCCTTCGCGTGATCCACCAACGCTTTTGCCCCTTGAATCTTACCCAGGGATTGCCGCGCCGCGTTCGCCTCCACCTCCGCCGCCTTGACCGCTTCACGGGCCTTCTGAAAGGCGACCTGCCTGGATGCATCGATCTTGGGCAGCGCCTTGCCGATCTCCGCCTGGAGAGCCTTGAATTGGTCGGCGTATTTCGCTTCAAACCTCCGCCCCTCTGAGGTGAGCTGGGTTTCCACTGCTTTTGACGCTGCCGCAGACACGGAGGAGGCGCATACTGACGCCGCCGCCAGCAGACAGGCCCTAGCCAACACTTTTGTTTTGTTCATCACTTTTACTATATTTATTGGAAAGTATTTATCTTTTCGAAGGCTTCCCGTCATGTCGGGCGCATGAATCACTTCTACTTCTTCAACAACTCAATCATCGCCTTGCCCATGGCTTCGCCGACATCCATGTAGGTTTCAGCGTTGCCGTTGTAGTGCCCGTTGCCGCTGCCGCCTTTTGACAAGGGATTGGCATAGACCGTGGCTACATTGCCTTTGAACTCAGGATACTTTCCGCTCTCGCCGTCAACCGCGAATTGGGCATCGAGCACCTTTCCACCATTACCGCCGCTGCCCTTGGTGGCCTCGCCCAGGGTGGCAAGAACGAACTTCGAGTCGGGGGCATTGAAGTCCTTGCGCAACTGCTTGATGAACGCGACGAGATTCTTTTCATAACGGGACGAGTTTTCGGCACTTCCAACATCCTTTTCGCCCTGCCAGAAGAAGAATCCGGCAACCTCGGATCCCTTGGCCCCCGGATAATACTTGTCGAGTTCGGCAATCACCTTCTTCGCGTTCTCGGTGTCATCGTCGTATTGCTTGCCGGCATACCAAGCACCCTCAACTTTCCCGCCATTGCCCTTCGGATTTTCGGGGGTTCCACGATATCCCGGAACCATCTTTCCTTCGAACTCATAGGGCTCGGTGCCCGGCGGCAGGAGATCCCAGCCCAGACTGCGGTTGCCGATGCAGCTTTTGAGGATCATGACCGGCGCATCGACGGCATTCCCGAGCGGATGCCCGATCCCGAATTCCGGGCCGATGGTCTTGGTACCCTTCACCGTCATCCATTCATTGTTGAAAAGCCGCATACCGCCCTTGCCGGTCATGACGCGCACATTGCGGACGTCCTTCCGCTCCGACCATTCGCCCTGATCATCCACAAGGTAGGGATATTTCCTTTTGTTCTTCACCGCATTCTCAAGAGTACCCTCGCCACCGGCAATCTTGCCCATGCCAACCATGTTGGACTGTCCCATCAAGATGAAGACTTTGACCGGTTTCGTCATGTCCGCCGGTTTTGTCATGTCCGTCGGCTTGCCATCTGAAGCGAGGCTTCCTGCCGCAGTCGCGGGTGCCGCTCCGGGCACGACCTTGCCTAGCTGCTTGAGGAAGGCGATGTCCGCTGTGGAGAGTTTGTCCTGGTTGAAGTTCGTCACGGTTCCGCTGGACTGGGTCACGCCGACCATGCCGGTGGCCGGGTCATACGATTTCAGTTCGCCTTCGAAGGTCTTTGATCCGTTGGCGCTGGTCCAGGTGCGGGCCTGCGCGCCAGTGACGAGCAGCATCACAAGCACGGCGAATCCAGCTTTCCTGCGGATGCCGAATGCACGGTGTGGCAGGCTTTCGCCCGAGTTGCTGGAGTTCGTTTTGGCGGGTTTCATCAAGGGAACTAGATTGAAGCGCTACGTTCCCGAGTCCTGCCAGCTTTCAGCAATTCCCTGAACCCGCTCATGATCTCAGGGTGTTTTTCATCAGTTGAACCGGGTGGGACGAGTCGTAAGATTGGCTTGGAGATCCAAGGTGTTAGGGTCTGCTCCGAAGGGCGAGATGGTAGCGGCCGCTGCCGACTTGCAGACGATGGACACCAGATCCGGGCGGCAACACGGTAATGCCGGGAGACTTGGCGAGTGGATGACCGGACTCGGTGATCACGTCCGCCTTGCCAGCGGGAAGCTCAATGGTGGCGGTGGTGTCCGGCGGGATGACGATTTCAAATTCGGCGATTTTATCCTTTACCGCCCAGTTGGATACCACCGGACCACGGATCGATCGGTGGGAACTCTTCACCCATTCCAAACCCGGGACGACCTGAGGGCGGATCAGGATGCGGTCGAAACCGACAGCGTCGTCGGCCGCCTGGATGCCGCCCAGCCAGCGGAAGAACCAGGCGGAGATCGAACCAAACATCGGGTGGTTGTGAGAAAACGTATTGTCGCTGCCGGCCCAGTGCTCCCAGAGGGTGGTGGCGTCGTTCTCCAGCATCCAGCCCCACGATGGGAAGGTGTTCCGTGTGGCCAGCGCATGGGCGAGATCGCTGCGGCCGTTTTGCGAGAGCTGCTCCAGCAGAAACCGCGTGCCGAAGATGCCGGTGGCAAGGCGTGGCCCATCCGCAGGCGCGGTGAGTTCATCCACGAGGCGGGCAAAGACCGCAGGCCGGGCGGCGGGTGAGGCGGCACCGAAGCCA
>JBGSUP010000343.1:0-2460 GCA_041753485.1 Akkermansiaceae bacterium | reverse complement strand
GATCGCGCCCGACGGGCCGCTTGCCGGTGGTTTCGCCGAGGCCCTCAGATCCCTGCTGCAGTGGCCGCGGCGGCAGCCCGAACTCCAAACCGCCCGCAACCTGTGAAAGCCACCACGAAATCCGCCATCCGGCGCTGGTTCAAGCGGCTCGCACTCGCCATCCTCGCGCTGGTCTTCGCCTTGGTGGCGATCGTCGCCTACGCCAACATCACCGCCGTCTGGGCCTCGCGCGGCCGGATTTTTTCCGAGGTCTCGAAACTCCCCGCCACCAAGGTGGGCCTTGTCTTCGGCACCACCGACCGCGTGAGCGGCCGCGAAAACCTCTACTTCCGCTACCGCATCGATGCCGCCGCCAAGGTCTGGGAAGCCGGAAAAGTCGAAACGCTCATCCTCTCCGGATCCCGGAGCAACGACCGCTACTATGACGAACCCGAAAAAATGAAACTCGCGCTGATGGAGCGCGGCGTGCCCGCCGACCGCATCGTTTGCGATACCAAGGGCATCCGCACCTTCGATTCCGTCGTCCGGGCGAAGGAAATCTTCGGCGCGGATTCGATCCTGTTCATCAGCCAGCGCTTCCAGAACGAGCGCGCCATCTACCTCGCCAAGGCCCACGGCATCAAGGCCTTCGGCTTCAACGCCCGCGACGTGCAGCCCCAGGCCGGCCTCAAAACCAAGTTCCGCGAAGTCGGCGCACGCGTCAAAATGTGGCTCGACGTGAACTTCCTCAACACCCGCCCCAAACACCTCGGGCAAAAGGAAGCCCTGCCCGAATGAGGCACCCATGTGAGGCGGAATCGACGCAAGTTATTCACAATGTGACGATTTTGTTTCTTTTTTGAGTTGGCGCGGCAGCTGCTATGTGGATGTGTTGAGCCCGCATCTCCAAACACACACACCATCCCCCAATGAAACCACTTCGATTTCTCCCCCTCCTTTCCTTGGCAGTGATTGCCCACGACCAAGCTTCCGCCGGCCAAAGCCAGCTAAGCGCAGGTGACATCGTTTTCCTAGCTGCAAACAGCGATTCTCCCGATACCTTCGCATTTAGCCCGCTGGTGAACATCGAGGCCGGAACGGTTATCCATTTCACCGACAATTCCCGAACTGGCACCGGCACCGGGTTCGCGGATTGGCGAAAAAACACTACAGGCTCTTTCAGTGAGGCTCCGGTCTACACATGGGTTGCCCCGACGGCTGTCAGCGCCGGCACTAAGATCAGCGTTATTGATACGGTTCACGGTGCCATGGGTCTGGCAACCGCTGGAGACACCATCCTCGCGTTTCAGGGCGATCTCTACAATCCAAACTTCGTCGCCGGCGTTGGCTGGACTTCGACTGATCCTTTCATCACCACTGGCACGGCGACCTCTAATAATTCCTATGTTCCCTCGACGCTTACCTTGGGTTCCACCGCAGTAGAGGTAGCTGTAAACACCGACAATGCCGCCTACAATGGCAGCGCCACAGGAACCACGGCTGCACTGCGCACTGCGGTAAATACTGCCTCCAATTGGATAACAAATGAGACAACGGTCCTAGCGGGCCCTGCATCGCTGACCGTTACTGACGCGGCTAACGCTGCTCTCGCGACCAAGCAGCTTCTCGGCTATAATTTTGGGCTAACAACTACCACCTACAGCGAGTCCGCAGTCATAGCTGCAGCAAACACCACGCTTTCAACTTTTGGGTTCAGCGGGACCGGAACCAAGGATATTGATGGGTCCAGCGTCCTTGCCGGCCAGGCGTTCCAAGTCACCGGCGGATGGGACACCAATGCAATCGACACGGCGTCGCAATATTTTGGTTTCACTCTGACGGTGGACCCCGGATTCGAGTTCACTCTGCAGGACTTTGGTTTCGCCTATCAGTCCGCAGAGAACATCACGATCGGCGCATATTACAGCACCGACGGTTTCACCACTTCAAACCTCTTGAGCAGCATCGCCGTAACCGATACGAATGTGGGTGCATCCTCTCTCACCGGTTTGAACATTGATCTTCAGGGACCAGTCGCATTCCGATTTTATGGTTCCAGCGCAGCGACAGGGACCTTAGCCCTTGAAATTGACGAGGTCTGGCTTCAAGGCTCCGTCGCCGCCATCCCCGAGCCCCGCGCGGCGTTGCTTGGCTCTCTCGGCATGCTGGCGCTGCTGCGCCGCCGGCGTTCGGCCTGACGAAATTGAGTCCACGCTCCGCGCTCCGGGCTTTCATTCCGCAGTGCGCAGGAACGGCGGGCGTTTCGCCGGGGTGATGTGGGGTGGTTTGAGATAGAGCGGCTGCGGGAGTTCCGCAGCCCAGGCTTCGCGGGTTTTCGCATCGGTGGCCGACCACGCCTGCCAGAGGCGCGTGGCGTCCGGGATTTCTTGCCGGATCCGGCAGAGAAGTTCGTCCGGCAGCGGGAAACGGGCGGGATCTTCCAGCGAAAACACCGCCAGGCCCTCGGCGGCGGCTTGTGCG
>JBGSUP010000342.1:0-5382 GCA_041753485.1 Akkermansiaceae bacterium | reverse complement strand
GCGGGTTGCCGCCGCGCCGCCCGGCGGCTAACAGAAATGCGACCGCCAGGCCGCCGGTGAGCACGGCAACGAGGTGTTCGCGGCCGAATGGTTGGAACGGCATGATATTTTATAACAGGAAGTATCCACCGTCAGCGGAGTTGCACGGTTTTTCCATCGGGATAGGCCACCTGCCCCTCACCGGCAAGGTGGACATGACCCACATCCCCGATGATGCCGAAATAGACCACCTTGCCGCGCGTGCTGACGATGACCGGCAGTCTATCGTTAGGACAGCGATCGCCGCCGCTGTCAAATGCGAGGATGGATCCGGGACCAGCCCCACAGCTCCCCGGAAATGCGGCATAGGCCAGATGTGCATGGACGCCCTTGCTGAAACCTCCTCCGCCTTCGAAATCCACACTTTCATAGGTCCAGCAGGCACCGACTTCGTTGCCGAACCTCCGCTTCGCGTCATATGAAACCGCCTTTGCACGTTTCTTTTCCCAAGCAATCTTGCGTTCGCCATAAGTTCCGAACGGGATCACAACCGTCGGCTTCACTGTGCCGGAGAGAATGGCTTCGAGCTTTTTCGCCACCGGCAGCAATTCGGCTGCTTCCTTGCAACGCCGGCCCTTGGGCTTCTTGTCGAGGTATGCCTGCAGGGCAGCGGCTGATGTTTTGTCCACTGCGATCCACTCGCGTTCCTGTTCAATCTCTCTCGCACTCGGCTTTTCGGCCCGCCGACTGGGATGGCGGGTGTCATCCGGAACCTTGGCGGAAACCGCATGAGAGAAGAGGATGTTGAAGCACAGCAGGAGCAGGAAACATGAGTGGCACATATGGAACGATCAGGACTGCTGGCAGATCATGAAATCCCAAGCCAAAATGCCAAGCCCATTTGTCCGGCATTCGGGACTGACCGAAAAGACCGACGGCAAGGTCGCGTTGAACATGTCTTTGTGCGCCGTGTCAGGTCGCCGCGGCACCGGGTGTCGGTGATGGTTCGCGGTGCGGAATCGCAAGGACATCGTGCGGTAGGAGACAAAACACGGACCGGACGCGACGGGATCGAGTCATTCAGTCCCGATTAACATGCATTTACGGTTCAAGGAAAATCGGGGTCAGTGTGCAAATCTTGATAAAATCTCTGGGGTGCCAGTCCCCGCAGTCTCACCTTTATTTCTGGGCACTTCAGTGCCTGGCTCGTGGAATTTTCCACGGGCATGACGTGGCAGCAACCACCTCCGGTGAACTGCGGAATGCGGGGTGCCTCGCTATCGACGAGAGGGAAGGCGTGATCTATCAACTCTGCGAGAGAATATGCCTCAGGCCGAAGCGGTCGAGGTTCATCACCTTGTTCCAGGCCGCCACGAAGTCGCGGACGAACTTTTCCTGCGAGTCCGAAGTGGCGTAAACTTCCGCCAGGGCGCGCAGTTGGGAGTTGGAACCGAAGACCAGATCGACCCGGGTGCCGGTCCACTTGAGTTCACCGGTCTTGCGGTCGCGGCCATCGAAAACATCTTCGTCTTTCGAGCGCGCCGTCCATTCGGTGCCCATGTCGAGCAGGTTGACGAAGAAGTCATTGGTCAACACTTGCGGCCGCGCGGTGAAGACGCCGTGCGGGGACTCTCCGGCATTGGCGTTCAAGACGCGCATGCCGCCGACGAGCACGGTCATTTCCGGGGCGGTGAGCGTGAGCAACTGGGCCTTGTCGATCAGCAACTCCTCCGCGGGGACGGAGAAGGTGGTCTTGAGGTAGTTGCGGAAGCCATCCGCGACCGGTTCAAGGAACGCGAAGGAGTCCACATCGGTTTGCTCCTGCGAGGCGTCCGTGCGTCCCGGGGTGAAGGGAACGGTGATCTCGTGGCCGGCATTTTTCGCCGCTTGCTCGATGCCGGCGCAACCGGCCAGAACGACGAGGTCGGCAAGTGACACTTTCATGCCGCCCGGCTGGGCGCTGTTGAAACGGCTCTGGATGCCTTCGAGGGTTTCGAGCACCTTGCCGAGTTGGGCGGGCTCGTTGACGGCCCAATACTTCTGCGGTGACAGGCGGATGCGCGCGCCATTGGCACCGCCGCGCTTGTCGGAGCCACGGAAGGTGCATGCCGACGCCCAGGCGGTGGTCACCAGTTCGGAAACGCTCAGACCGGATGCGAGGATATCGGCTTTCAGCGAGGCAATTTCTTGCGACCCGATCAGCGGGTGATCGACCGCCGGAACGGGGTCCTGCCAGATAAGTTCTTCCGCCGGGACCTCCGGCCCGAGATAACGCTCGCGCGGACCCATGTCACGATGGGTCAGCTTGAACCAGGCGCGGGCGAACGCGTCGGCGAACGCAGCGGGATTTTCGAAGAAGCGGCGTGAAATTTTCTCATAGGCAGGGTCGGCGCGCAGGGCGATGTCCGAGGTCAGCATGGACGGGGCGATCCGTTTGGTGGCGTCATGTGCATGCGGCACGGTGCCTTCGCCGCCACCGTTTTTCGGTTTCCACTGATGGGCCCCCGCCGGGCTCTTGGTGAGCTCCCATTCGTAGCCGAAGAGGTTTTCAAAGTAATTGTTGCTCCAGCGGGTGGGCGTGGTGGTCCAGGTGACCTCGAGGCCGCTGCTGATGGTGTCGCCGCCATGGCCGGTGCCGAAGCTGCTCTTCCAGCCGAGGCCCTGCTCGCCGAGGCCGGCGGCTTCGGGGTCAGGTCCCACATGGGCCGCATCGCCCGCACCGTGGCAATTGCCGAAGGTGTGGCCACCTGCGATCAGGGCGACGGTTTCCTCGTCGTTCATGGCCATGCGGGCGAAGGTCTCGCGGATGTCGCGTGCCGATGCGATCGGGTCGGGGTTTCCGTTAGGGCCTTCGGGATTGACATAAATCAGGCCCATCTGCACGGCCGCAAGCGGATTTTCGAGTTGGCGGTCGCCGGTGTAGCGCTGGTCGTCGAGCCACTTGCCCTCGGCACCCCAGTAGATGTCTTCTTCCGGTTCCCAGATGTCCACGCGTCCGCCGGCAAAACCGAAGGTCTTGAAGCCCATGGATTCGAGGGCGACGTTGCCTGCGAGGATCATCAGGTCGGCCCAGGAGATTTTCCGGCCGTATTTCTGTTTGACGGGCCAGAGCAAGCGGCGCGCCTTGTCCAGGTTGACGTTGTCGGGCCAACTGTTGAGCGGGGCGAAGCGCTGGCTGCCATTGCCGCCACCGCCACGGCCGTCGCCGGTGCGGTAAGTGCCGGCGCTGTGCCATGCCATGCGGATGAAGAATGGCCCGTAGTGGCCGAAGTCCGCGGGCCACCAGTCCTGCGAATCCGTCATCACCGCCACGAGATCCTGCTTGAGTGCCGCCAGGTCGAGGGTTTTGAACTCTTCCGCGTAGTTGAAGTCCTTGTCCATCGGATCGGACAGGGACGAGCGCTGGTGGAGGATTTTCAGGTTCAACTGATGGGGCCACCAGTCGCGGTTGGTTGGGCCGCGGCCGGCGGCGTGGAGAAATGGGCACTTGGCTTCGGTTGTCATCGGTTTTTTCGGTTGGTGGGTGGGATCAGTGGATGGACGTGGCCTTGGAGCGGCGCGCGGTGGCGCAGGCAGGCGGCCGTTTATGGCTCAGGATCCTTCCCTCGTCAAATTGCGCGTGCTCTTTCCTTGGAACGGATGCTGCAACCGGTGCCACCCTCCCGAAACCGTGCCGCATGCACCTGTGCCCGACCATGAACCCCGGGCGCAGCCACCACCGGAAAGGCCCCCGGCAAGGGCCATGGCGGGGGAGTGGTTAGAATTCCACGACCTGGTCGGGTTTCAGAATCCAACCGGCTTCACCTGCGTGGAGTTTGTATTGGATCTGGCGGGTCTTGCCGGTGGGCCCCGACTCCGGTTTGTCGTCCGGATAAATCGGAAAACGGCGCCCGAGGATGCCTTCGACGACGGCGAACTCGTCGCCGCCGCGATAGCCCTTGGCGTGCTCGCCGAGTTCGGGCAGGAATATCTGGCTGAGCGACTTTTTCCGATTCGCGCTGTAGGCGAGGAGTCCGGCGCGTTTCCCGGCATCTGTCGTGTAGATGTAGATCTCCGGTGAGCTGTCGGCGTTGATATCGGCGACTTCCATTCCACTGACGGTGCCGCTTGTTTGCTCGATGATGGGCCTGTTGTCCTCCTCCAGCCCGGCCGGGATGATGGTCACCAAATTGGGGGAAGTGGCATTCAGGCAAGTGACCTTGAAAGTGATGCCGAGGAGCGTGGCGGATTGCTCGAAGGGCACGGACGGTTCCGCGAAGAGCACGGTGTCACCGTCCTCCACCTTCGCCGTCGGATCTTCTGGAGCGGCGGGATATTGGGATCCGTCAAACCTCAGCTCAGCGATTCCCTGCGAGGCTCCTCCGCCCCGCACCGTGACCAGCAGATCGCGGAAGCCCTTGGTGGACGACTTGCGCAGGTAGACCGGCTCGTTGACGACCTTGACCGAACCGAGCGATTCAAAGCCCTCGTCCTTCCCTTTGAGGACAAACATCGTGGCACCGCCGCTGCCGCGGTAGCCGCTCTTGCCATTCATGAGCGCGAGCACGTCTTCCTTGCCATCGCCATTCAGGTCGGTGCGGGCGATTTCGTAGTGGTCGGGCTTGATGTCGGGATCGACTTTCTGGAGTGCTGCCTGGGTGCGGAACACGACTGGCGGCATGGCGTGGGTGAGGCCGCCGAGGAGGAGAAAGCACAGGAATGATGGATTCATGAGTGATCAGGTGTGGAACGATGCATGGAGCGGGGACGGTCCCCCATCTCAACACAGAGCGCGATAAAGGAGAGCTAAGGAGGAGTCAACAAGGCATTGGCAGGTTGACGGTGCTTCAGGGCCGGCATCGTGCGAATCAGGAATGCCGCTGTGAGACGGTCAGCTGGTTCAGGGCACCTTGAGAAACGGATTGACCGAGCGGCTTCAGTTGGTTTTGCGGCTGCCGCTGGGGCGGCCGACCTTGGCGTTTTTTGAGGTGACGGGATTGAAAACCTTGCGGTATTCGCCGGGGGTCATGCCCGTCTGGCGGGTGAAAACGATGACCAGCCGCGCTTCGCTGTTGAAGCCGCAGGCGGTGGCGATTTCATGAAGTTTCGATGGAGTTTCCGATAGCAGGCGCTTGGCGTGGTTGATGCGCAGGCGGCTGAGTTCATCGGCCACACTGCGGCCGATGGCGCACACGAAGGCGTCGTGAAGCCGTCGGCGCGACATTGGCACATCCGAAATCATGCCCTCGGCGGTGAGCGGTTGGTTGAACTGCTCGCGGATCGCCTTGAGCGCGCGCGCCACCCAGCCTGTCGACAAATTCGCTGAGACGGCGCGCGATTCCATCAAGGCCGCGCAGGCGCTGAAGCAGCTCGAGGGGCAGAACACGCAATTGCGCCTGCAGATCCTTGAGCTGAACGCCCGGG
>JBGSUP010000341.1:0-5281 GCA_041753485.1 Akkermansiaceae bacterium | reverse complement strand
CGCTCTACGCAAGATACCAGGTCAACGATTTTTATCGGGCGGACAGCCGTCTGCCGGAAGTGGTTTACGATCGCGCGCGCGCGCCGGTGTTCGGCCTGCCGATCCTCCACGAGGGCACCACCTCGGCGGGACTCATCGGCGAACGGGCGGCCGATGTCACCCGCAATGCGGTCATCAATCCGCTCATGGGATTGACCTTGGCCGACCCCGAGGCGCGGCGTCTGCTCGATCAACTCGGCGGCTACGAGCGCGGCCTCGCCGAGAGCTTGCTCGCGCTGCCGGTCAACGATCCGCGCCGGGAATCCATTCGCAGCCAGTTGTTGGATTCAAGCTACGGCCGTTTCCACACCTATCAGGAATGGTCGCTGCCAATGCTGCTTGGCGGCTTCCTCAGCCTGACGCCGGAAGCGGGTGCCGGTTACACCCGCTACGGCGCGGTAGATGGCCCGGAAAACGGCTCGGACAAGGCCCACTTCCATGTCGGTGTCGAAAGCTCGCTCAAGTTTTCCCGCGACCTCGGCGGCTATCGGAATCATGGCTTGGGATTGGACGGCCTGTTGCATGTGATCCAGCCCTACAGCACCTGGTCGGTGGTTTCCACCGACGACTTCGAGGCCGGGGACCCCGGAGTGGACCGGCTCACGCCCACCACCCGGCCGCGGCCGATCGATCCGCTGCGCTTCACGGCGATCGACCAAATGCAGAGCTGGAACGTGCTGCGTCTCGGTGCGCGCAACCGCCTGCTCACCAAGCGCGACGGACAGAGTTTCGAGTGGCTTTACCTCGACACTTATGTCGATTCCTTCATCGAGGACCCCGAGGGCGACCGGGATTTTTCCAATCTCTACAACGATGCGCGCTGGCAGCCGCTGCCATGGCTGGGCCTCGATCTGGCAACCCAGTTCCCGATTGCCAACAGCGGCTCGGGTTTCAGTGAATTCGCCAGCCGACTGGTTTTCCAGCCTTCCGACCGCTTCGACATGTCGCTTGGTTACCGCTGGCTGGACGGCCATCCCGTGCTTGTGGATTCCAGCCGCATCGAGCTCCGAACCTACACCCGACTCAGCGAAAACTGGGGCATCGGCACCAGCCACGGACTCGAACTTGAGGACAGCACGCTGGAAATCCAACAATACACGCTGCACCGCGATCTCGGCAATTGGATCGCGGGCGTGGGCATCAGCAGCCGCGACAACCGCCTGGAAAAGGAATACGGCTTGGTGTTCAGCCTCACCCTCAAGGATTTCCCATCGCTCTCCTTGCCTTTCGATATTGATGCTCCATGATCCCAGGTGATCATGAAACACCTCGACTCCGACCAACTTCTCTCCGCCCTGCGCTGGCGCTACGCCACCAAACAATTCGACTCATCGCGCAAGATTCCGACTGATGTCTGGGATGCGCTTGAGGAATCGCTGGTGCTCACCCCGTCATCCTTCGGGCTTCAGCCGTGGAAGTTCCTCGTCGTCAGGGACCCGGCCATCCGCACGCGGCTGCAGCCGGAATCCTGGAACCAGGCGCAAGTCACCGCAGCCTCGCATTTCGTGGTGCTGACCGCCCGCACCGATCTCGACAGCTCCGACATCGAAACCTGGATTAACCGCATGGCGGAAGCCCAGAACAAGACCGCCGACGAACTCGCCCCGCTCAAAGGCATGATCGCCGGCTTCGCCGAAACCATGAGCTGCGAGAACCGCCACGCATGGAACGTCCGCCAGGTCTATGTCGCACTTGGCCAACTGATGACCTCCGCCGCAGTGCTTGGCATTGATGCCTGCCCGATGGAAGGCATCAGCGCCACCGCTTACGACCGGATCCTCGGCCTGGAAGGCTCCGGCTACGCCACCGCCGTGGCCTGCGCGCTCGGCTATCGGGCTGCGGATGACAAATACGCCGCCACACCCAAAGCCCGCTTCGAACGCGCGAAAGTGATCGGATACGTCGGCAAGCCCTGAATCCGCGGCTGGAATGACCACGTGCCACAGCCAGTTAGAACGTCTTGCCGCGGGCGGCGCTCCAGCACTCGCAGAATCCCGGTGAGAAATCTCCGGGCCGGACCGCGAGCCAGGCCTCGATCTCGGCAGGTGGAAACCATGCCGCGGCGAAAACCTCCGCTGCCGGGAACCGCACCGCTTCATGATAGGCGGCGCGGTAAAGCCGGACGTGTTCCCAGCCGGTGGATTCACCGGGCGCGATGCGTGCGATTTCCTCCGGCGGAGTTTCCAGGCGGATGCCCATTTCCTCATCGAGTTCGCGCACGACAGCACTGACATAATCCTCGCCGGCATCGAGATGCCCGGAAACACTGGAGCCCCAGACTCCCGGATGCACGTCCTTGAACAAGGACCGCTGCTGGAGCAACAAGTCGCCGCGCTTGTTGAAGATGAAAACATGCACCGCACGGTGCAACAGGCCACGCGCATGCACCTCACCGCGCGTTTCTTGTCCGATCACCACGTCGTCTTCATCCACCACATCAAAAACCTCTCCGGACTTCTGTGGCAGGTCCTTGAGCGGATGCGGATCGCAGGCGCGGGTGAGTTCCACCCATTGTTCCAGAGTCAACTCCTCCGCACGCACCGTCACCGGCACTTCCAGAGCCGCGGCGATTTCCCGCCACGGCGTGCCGGCAGGCAATTGCTTGCCAAGCTGCTTGCGCCGCTGGGCGAAGCCGCGGCGGATCAACTCATCGAACAAGCGCCGGTCAAATGCCGGCAACCCTCCGGTCCGCGGGCGCAGGACCGCCACTCCCGAATCGATCGTCGGCCGCGGGTAGAACGCCTCGGGCGGCACCGTGCGTTGCGGCTCAACCAGCCAGTCCGCCTGCGTCCGCAGTGAGAGAATTCCATAGTTCTTAGTGCCCGGCTTCGCCGCCAGGCGCTCCACCACCTCCTTCTGCAACATCACCACCGCTCGCTCGAAGGGATGCGGCCGGGTGAGGAGATTCTTCAAAATCGCCCCCCCGCAGGAATAGGGCAGGTTTCCCAAAAACTTCACCGGCCGATGTTTGAAAAGCGTGCGGCCATCAAACTTCACCCCGTCGGCATGATGGACCTCCACCGTCGCTTCACCGCGGAAGCGTTCCGCCAGCGCGGCCGCCAGCCGGGCGTCGAATTCAATCAGGATCAAGCGCCGCACCTTGCCCGCGAGGTGCTCGCTCAACGAGCCGGTGCCAGGTCCCACCTCGACGACCGCGTCATCTTCGCAGACATCAAGTTGCGCGACAATCCAGCGCGCCATGTTCGGGTCGATGAGGAAATTCTGGCCGAGTTGCTTGCTCGGGAAAACCCCCGCCCGATCCAGTGCCTCCTTGATTTCCCGACCCGTCATGGCCGGCGTTCATGCCTCATCGCCCCGTGCGGCGCAATCCCAAGCATTCACCGTCACCTGCAAAGTTCTCGAAACGGGTGGTCCCGGGTTGACGTTTCCACCCTCCACCGGTTGAGTGGCTGCGCAAATCCAATGCGCATGCGATTCTGGAAAAAAACCGTCATTTTCGGCGCATCGGGCGCTCTCGTGGCAGCCGGTGTTTTTCTAGCGGTTCGCCAGGACTCGACCCCCGGAACGACGGCGGAGGCACCTGCGGCAGCACCGCCACCCGCACCGATCCTCGCGCCGGAAGATGAGGTGCACGCCCAATACGCGGGCTCCGCATCCTGCAAGGAGTGCCACGAAACCGCATACACAAGCTGGCAGGGTTCCAATCACGAACTCGCCGAGCGCGAATACCGCGAGGACATGGACAAAACGGCGTTCTCGCCGAATCAAACACTCGAGCACCGCGGCGATACCTCCGAGACCTTCCTCGATGCCGACGGCTTCGCCAAAGTCCTCACCCGTGGGCTCGGCAACGTGCGCCGCGAATACACGGTCGCGCGCATCATCGGTAATGATCCGCTGCGCCAGTTCCTCATCCCCGCGCCCGGCGGACGCCTCCAAACCTGCGATGTGAGCTATGATCCGCACAAAAGCGAGTTGTTCGATGTCTTCGGCGATGAGGAGCGTAACCCCGGCGACTGGGGAGCCTGGACCGGCCAAGGCATGAACTGGAACTCGATGTGCGCCGCCTGCCACAACACCCGCCTGCGGAAAAACTACGAACCCGCCACCAACAGTTATCACACGACCATGGCCGAGATGACCGTCGGCTGCGAAGCCTGTCACGGCCCGATGAAGAACCATGTGGAATGGCAGAAGGACCCGCCGCCCGGGTATTCCAGGCAGAACCCGGAGGCTAACAAAAAACTCGGAATCCATGACCCGACCATCAAGCGCCAGACGCGCGATCAGATGATGGAAACCTGCGCCGCCTGCCACTCGCGCCGCGGTGAGATCACCGGCGATCTGATCCCCGGCGAATCGTATTTCGATCACTTCAGCCTGCTGGTCGTCGATGACACGGACATCTATTATCCCGACGGCCAGGTGCGCGATGAAAACTATGTGTTTGCCGCGTTTTCCGCCAGCAAGATGCACCACGCCGGGGTGCGCTGCGGGGATTGTCACGAACCCCACTCGAACAAGCGCCTGATCCCCGGCAATCTCCTCTGCATGCGCTGCCACAGCGGAGGCACGGAACCGCCCGCTCCCGTGATCGACCCCGCCACCCACAGCCCCTGCACTCCGGGCTCCACCGGCCATGACTGCACGTCCTGCCACATGCCGCAAACCACCTACATGCAGCGCCACCCGCGCCGCGACCACGGCTTCACCATCCCCGATCCGCTGCTGACCAAGGAATTCGGCGTCCCCAATGCCTGCAACCGCTGCCACACCGACAAGGACACCGGGTGGGCGCTCCAGAAGACCGACGCATGGTATGGCGAAAGAATGAACCGTTCCACCCGCACCCGCGCCATGCTCGTCGCCCGCGCACGCCGCGGTGACGCGTCCGCCCGCGAGGGATTGATCCGGATGCTTGCCACCGAGGAAATTCCATCGTGGAAAGCCACCGCCTGCCATTTGCTGGCCCGCTGGGTGATGGATCCCGAGGCGACCAAGGCTCTGTTAGAACAAACCTCGCACAAGAGTCCGCTGGTCCGCGAGGCCGCACTGCGCAGCCTCATGCACCAGGCGCGCGCCGGCAACGAGGGCGTGCGCAAGGCGATCAAACCCATGCTCGACGATGAATCGCGCTCCGTCCGGGTGGCCGCGGCGTGGGCCTTGGTGGACACTCTCGATCTCACCTGCAAGGCCGGCCGCGAGCTCACCCACATGCTGGACATCAACTCCGATCAACCCACCGGCCGGATGCAGCTCAGCCAGTTCGCCTACCTCCGCG
>JBGSUP010000340.1:0-7623 GCA_041753485.1 Akkermansiaceae bacterium | reverse complement strand
ACCCAAATAACGAGAGACACACAGCATCAACAAGGCAGGCGCTCGACGGGTGGCATCGGCTGCAGCTTGTCCGCCTCAAGAGCAAATTTCCAGCAGTCAGCGGCCGCCTTCGACCCGCCGTCTTACATCGCGCAACATCCTGTTGTATGCGGATTTCCCCATCATCATGGGTTCGCGGATGATTTCGCCTCTGACGGTGCTCTGTTGCACCACCTCGACCCGGCAGGTCACGGTGAATTCCGAATTCCCCGTTTTCCGCCAGCGCACCGTCGGCCGGATCATCACGGGATTCGGGTTGCCGATCGTGGTCCAGGCGATCTCCGCGGTGCGGCCTCCAAGTTTGCTGAAGGTGATGCTTTCCGGTCCCTCGGAATTCACGGAAAAACCCTGCGCTTGAAAGACCTCGAGCACCGACTGGCGGATCGCCTCGGACGAGCCCGTCCGGATCCGCGTCGAGGCAAGGTTGTCCACCCCGATACCTCCCGCACCCACCGCCGCACCGCAGCCCGAAAGCAACAGAATTCCAAATCCCGCCAGCAATGATCTGCGATTCATGTGGCGACGATGCCTCTCTCGCCTCCCTCGTCGAGCACCAAGTCGCGCGAATCAACCGGAACCACGGCGGATTTCGGCACGACCCCGAGGAGAGACCACGATTGGCGGAGTGGCGCTTTGCAGGAGCCACGAAAACGCAGCGCCGCCTCACCGCCTGTGGGGGACATGGCGCCCCCAGTAGGGAGCCACTCCAATCAGGCCCATCAATCCGCCATCCAGACGGGATCATGCAGTCGGTTTGGAGCGCGCGCTGCGGTTCCACAGGCGCGAGCCCAGCGTCACGCAGGCCACAAAGAGCCCGGCCGCGAGGCCCCACCAAACGCCGCGGGCTTCCAGGTCGAACCAGAAGGCCAGCCCGGCGGCCACCGGTAGGCCGAACAACCAGTAGGAAACAAAGCCCATCACGGCCGGCACCCGTGCGTCGTGCAAGCCGCGCAACATCGCCGAAGACGCGACCTGCAAGCCATCGACGATCTGGAACACGCCGACGATGACCAGCAGCGAAGCCGTCAGCCGGATCACTCCGGCATCGCGGGTAAAGGCCGCCGCCATCCAATCGCCGAACAGCAGGAACGCAGTCGCGCCGAGCAGTGCATAGCCGGTCACCAGCAGCCATCCCGAAATGGCGATCGGCCGCAGACGTTGCATCTCCCCCGCGCCTTGGGCTTCTCCGCAGCGCACCGTGAGCGCCATTGAAAGCCCGAGCGGGATCATGAAAGCCGTCGCCGCCAGGGTGATCGCGATCTGGTGTGCCGCCATCGATTCCGGCCCGAAGCGTCCCATGATCAATCCCGCCAGCGAAAATGCCGAAATTTCGAAAAGCATCTGAACGCTTGCCGGGAGACCGATCGCCAGCAGGCCGCGGATTTCGCTGAAATGTGGCTTCCGCCACCAGCGTTGGGGCACCCATTCACGCAGACCCTTGGCATGGCCCAGCCAGACAAACATCGCTAACAGAATGGCCGCGCGCGAGATCAGCGTCGCCCATGCCGCACCCTCGAATCCGAGCATCGGACAACCGAGTTTGCCATAGATCATCACCCAGTTGAGTCCGATGTTCAGGACGACTCCGCCGAGGAAAATCCAGAATGGCGGCCACGGCCGGTTGAGCGCGTCGGCATGGTTCTTCAAGGCGATGGATGCCAGCGCGGGCACCACCGAGGCCATCAGGATGCGGAAATAGACCGTCGTCGTGCCGCTCACTTCGGGCGGCTGGCCAAAACGATCGAGATGCGAGGACAGCAGCCAGGAGAGGGCGAACAGGATCAATCCCAACGCGGTGGCCAGGATCAAGCCATGGCGGCAGCTCCCGCGAGCGCCGGCCGCATCGTTCGCACCGCGGCGGTTCGAGGTGAACACGGAGACCGCGGTCAGCACACCGATGCCGAACACGAAGGGCACGTGAAACAGGGAGCTTGCAAACGTCAGCGCGGCCAACTCCGTCACGCCGAGCCGCCCGATCATCACCGTGTCCGCCACCCCCAGCAGCATTTGGCTGAGCTGCCCGATCATCAGCGGCAGCGCCAGCCGCAGCGTCAGCCGGGATTCATGCAACAGCCTCATCCGGGGTGGGTGAAATCCCTAGGCTCATTGTTTCCATGAGCGCTCGCGGCCGGGGCATCCACGGGATTGAGTTTCCCCAGGTAGGCGGGCAGCTCGACTCCCACATTTTTGGCAATTTCGTGCAGCGGAGGGATCGCGCCCGCCATGCCGGAGAGGAATTCTGCGGTGCTGGATTTGCCCTCGGCGTTCTTGCCGCTGTCCCAGACAGTGATCTTGTCGATCTTGAGATTGGCGATCGCCTGGACCTGCTCGCGCACCAGTTGCGGCAGCAATTCCGTGACCAGCATTTGCTGCGCGCCGCCGGGTCCCTGACAGCTCACGATCAAATCATGGAAGCCCCTGGCCTTGCTTGTGAGAACCGCCTGCGCACCTTCCGCCTCCGCCAGCAACTTCGCCTTGAGACCGCCGGCCTCCGCCTGCTGGACGAACATAATGCCATCTGCCTCCGCCTGCTTCTGCGCGCGGACGGCATCCGCATGGCCCTGCTGGATCCTGCGCACGCGCTCGGCCTCGGCATCCGCCTCGACGATCTGCCGCTCCTTCGCCACCTGCGCGGGCACCACGATATCGGCGAACTGGCTCGCCTTGTCGCGCTCCGCCCGTTGCATTTCGGCCTGCCTTTCGGAAACATAGGCCTCTTCCAGCACCTTGGCGCTGGCCACTTTTTCGGCCGCGGTGGCGAGACGCTCGGCCTCGGCCTGGGCGCTGCGGCGCTGCGCGTTGGAATTCGCGATTTCGATCTGCGCGGTGTTCTCGCCGCCGGTGGCCTCGGCATTCGCGGCGGCCACGCTGATGCGCTTGTCACGCTGCGCGGCGGCCGATCCGATCTCGCCATCCCGGTCCGCCATGGCGACCTTGATTTTCGCTTCGGCAATCGCCTTGGATGCCGCTTCCTGGCCAAGCGCGTCGATGTATCCCGACGCATCGGTGATATCCTGGACGTTAACGTTGATCAGGCGCAGGCCGACTTTCTTGAGCTCCACCTCCACCCCGGTGGAAATGTTGGCGATCAGCTTGTCGCGGTCCGCGTTGATTTCCTCGATGTCCATCGTCGCGATCACCACCCGCATCTGGCCGAAAATGATGTCTTTCGCGAGTTCCTTGATGTGTTCGAGATTGAGGCCGAGCATGCGCTCCGCGGCATTCTCCATCACGCCCGGTTCGGTGGAAACGCCAACCGTGAAGGTGGACGGCGTGTTGACCCGGATATTCTGCTTGGACAGTGCGCCCTCGAGGCGGATGTCGATCGGCAGCGGCGTGAGATCGAGATACTGATAGTCCTGGATGATCGGCCAGATGAAGGCGGCGCCGCCGTGATGGCAATCCGCGGACTTGCCACTGCCGACCTTGCCGTACACCACCAGGATCTTGTCAGACGGGCAGCGTTTGTAGCGCATGGCCAGCGCAACCACGGTGCAGAACAGAACGGCGATAACGGCGACGACGGCAATGATGATGTCCATGACGGGTGGGAGGCTGGGTTGGCGTTAGGATTGGAGGATCGGTTCGACAATCAAGGTCGATGTGCCGATTTTTTCGACAACTTTCACTTTGGTGCCGGGGAGTAGCGGATCGCTGCCTTTTTGCAGTGCCTCGGCCGTCACCAGCCGGCCCTGGATCATCGTTTCCACCTGGCCGCCGCCGCGTTGCGCGGGCGGGATCGTGACGTAGACCGTGCCCACCTGGCCGACGGCATTCTGATAGTTCAGGGTGCCACTCGACTGCATCCGCAGGAAGGTCACCATCAGCAGCAGGATTGCCGTCATCAAGGCGGTGCCGACCACAACCGCCAGCAGGATCGTCAGCGGCAGGCCTATGCCGGCCCTGGTGCAAATCACCCCGGTCCAGCCGAAGCCGAGAAAAAAAGCCGTGACGCCGCGGATCGAGAAAATGCTCAGACCCGAGCCGTGGTCTCCCGCACCCATATCGCCAAGCCCATCGTCCATGCCGAAGAAAAACGACAGCAGGATCTGGATCGCCAGGCTGAACATGGAAATGATCGCGATCCCGTAAAAGATCTGCAGTTCGAAATTCAACGCATCCCACCAACCCTGTAAAAAATCATTCATTTTGCAGCAACACGGCCAAACTTGGCAGGCCGCTTTACCGTGGCAAGGAATTAGTCCCGTCCAAAATTCACCGCTTCCGCAAATCAGTCGGTCACCGGGACGGTTCGATGCATTCCCACGCTCCTGATGATCGCCATACCCAAACGATCGCACCCATTCTTGCCCCGCCTGCCTCCAGGGTCGCGTCCGTCAAATCGGCGCCCGCCGCCACGCCAGCCTGCGCCTCGCCGACCTCGCCCGCCTGCGGCTCTCGATGAAAAAACTCATGCCCTATACGCTTCCCTAGTTGCTAGGAATTTGCTTTTGGGGTGAAGGCCGTTGAAAGAGCCGGTGGCCGGACCGGAGGGCGGGGAAAAGGGGGTTGCACCATCTCAAGCGCGGCCTGGTCCATGCCCCGTTCGATCAGGCGGCTGTGCAGGCAGGCCAGTGTCTCCGGCCCGATATCACGAGAGTTGCGGATTTCTTCCATCACCTGTGCCCGCTCCTGTTCATCAAGACGATGGAAGCCGGTGATGCCCGAGAGCAGGTGCTCCGGGAGATTGGGGGGCAAAGCGTAAAGAATGCGGCGGCGGCAATCCTTGGCACGCCTCGCAACCTCCTCATCACCGGAAAAAATGACGGCATCGAGGATTCCCAGCGCATCCCATCCATTCCGCAGCAGGGTCGCCTCCGCTTCCAAGGCCAGCTTCTTGTCAGCGGCACCCAGCGCCATGGCGGCCTGCGCCAAGGTCATCTCCTCGGCCGAAATCGCCAGGCCCGGCACACACAACAGCCACAGCGCGCTTTGCAACATCCACTTCATCATCGTCGGCAGGATAATTGGCCAATCGTCACAGGCAAGCCGTCAACACTCGCGGGACAAATGGCCGGTGAATACTGCATCGGTCATGCGGATGACCGGCTCTTGCCGGAAATCCGGCACGCTGGCATCCACCATCAAACTACTGGCAAAAGCACGCCATGAAGCATGTAAGGAAATCCAAATGTGAACGCGCGAGGCCGGCCCCATTTATTTACTCCCCACCGCCATTATGGCTTTGGCGAAGCCGGGAACCCGCGCTCCAGCCAAACCGACTCCTGCTAGTCAGCTCGGACTCCTCATCGCCGGTTACGGTTGATTTCCACAAAGTCAGCCACAGTTTCGGCGATCTGTGCCTTGAGCTGATCGTGAACATCATGCTTCAGGGCAAACCCGGCGTAACTCTCCGCGGACAATTCCACCAGCCCCCGGCAAAGCCTGCCATTGAAATCATATACCGCCTGCATTTCGGAAAACGTCACCCACTCCACGAATGTCCATCGGTCATTATCGGGAGTGAAAAGGGCGCCAGCCACACTCTTGGGGCCGTGGTATTGGGCGATCAGTTTACAAGTAAGCGCTGGCGCCCCAAGAGTAGGTCCATTCAATCCCGCGCCCCGCAGCGCTGCGGTCCATTCCTTTTCGAGATAGTCCTTCGCAACCAACTCCGATGCCCGGCCTTCGAGATTGATGATCACCCCGCTGAAATCGGTCAAGCCGGTGAAGGACCGCCTCACCTCGTCCCGTTTGTCCCGTCTAGCCGCCCGGTAGGATTGAAAGCGCTTTTCCGCTTTGTCGAGCGAGCCTACTTGGGAGGCCCAAACCTCCTTGCCTTCCCAAGTGAAACCGGCCTTCGTCATCTGGCGGAGCCCCTCGGCGAACATGCGCGGAAACGCGTCCTTGATCGCCGCCCCATCGTAGTCGCCAACTTTTCCCATGAAAACAAGCGATGCCGCGGGCGCAACCTCGGCATGATAGAAATCCCCTCCTCTAAGGATACGTGCGGGAACCAGGAGCTTCAGCTCAAAAAGCAATTGGGAGAACGTCGTCTGGCCGACGACCATGTTCCCTTCCCGCGTTGTCTTCTCCACAGATCGCCAGCTCAGGCTTACCGAAAGTTTGACGGGAGCTCCTGGATCCACCTCGAATCCGGCGGCATGAGCGGACTTCGCAGCCAGCAGCCAGAACTCCTCGTCCGTCACCAGCTTGGCCACCTTAGGATTGCGTGAAATTTCCAACCTCACCTTTTTTACCGCTTTCACAAAGTCCGGCTTCGCGATCATCGTCGCGTCGATCATCTGGCGATGCCAATCCGCGGCACTGGCGAACGGCAGATCCGGAGGAGGCCACGGCTCGCCCCCTATCGAACTTTGCCGAGCCGCCAGAGCCGCCTGCTTGTCCCGGTTCTCGGCGAGTTTTGCATCCACCTCTTTCATCGCTTCGATGCTTTTCGCGATGTCCTTTTCCAGCTTCTTTTTCAACTCGTCGGGCGGCATCCGCAACAGCCTCCGTGTCTCCCAATGCGAGGTCTTGTCATCATCGGGCGGAGCTGTCGCCCAATCGAGGCTCTTGAGCGCTTCGGCCAGATGCTTCCGCAACTCTTCATCCTTATTGATATCTGGCTTATCGGGAGACTTCAGGCGTTTCATCACCAGCGCGTCTCCTTCGAACCGGGTGGCAACCACGCAATAAATTGGTTTCGCCGCAGGTTCCCATTTTCCGTCGTCATTTCTCCCCCTCTCCAACTCCATTTCCAGCATCCCAGGCTCCTTCTCATCGATTCGATAGGCGGAGAACTCCACTTTATCGTCCATCAGGATTGTCAGGATATGGCCGGCTCCCTGCCGCCGGATCTCATAGATTGCGGATCCGCCGCCCTCCCTCGATTCCTGCGGACAGACCCAGGTTCCTATCAGCTTGGGGTCGGCCGGTTGGTCAATTTTCAACCCGGTGGAGACCTCGAAAAAAATGCAGGAGCACACCGTGAACGAGAGAAGGACGCAGAGCCCGAAGGATCGGAATGCAGCGATGTGACGGGAGACGAATCGGAGGAGGTTCATACCTGCAGGAAGGAATGGTTCACGCGCGGTTTCATTTCTAGAAATTCGGTCGGCTTGTCAATTTCGTTCGCCGCCTCTAACCCATCTTGAGCATCAAACGTCCAGTAAAGTTTCGTTCACGAAACCGCTCCAAGACCGGAAACCTCCCGACGGAGGAGCGCAGCGCGGGCGTAACGGCCCGCAAGAAAGGGCGCTGCGGAGCGATCTTTGAGGGGTTTGGGGATGCTTCCCCAGGAGAATGGGGAGCGGCGCACGCAGTAGCCGCGCGGGGAAAGGCTTTTCCCAATAAATAAAAAGCTCCATGAACATTATTAAAAGCTCTATTAAAAGCTCCATGAACATTATTATAAAAACTTCTTGACCCGGTTTCCGGGGCGGGTACATTAAAAGCTCTAAATAAAAAGCTCCATGAACATTATTATAAAAACTGCTTGACCCGGTTTCCGGGGCGGGTAATCATGCCGGGCATGAGACGCGAGCGATGGACGATGATGCCGCAGCCGGAGGGCACGGCGGGGGCGAGGCCGGTGATCTATCACTGCGTGTCGCGGGTGGTGGACCGGCGCTTCGCGTTCGG
>JBGSUP010000339.1:0-8824 GCA_041753485.1 Akkermansiaceae bacterium | reverse complement strand
ATCCGGGACCGGCAGCCCGGCCGGTGTAGGATCGCCCCGTCCCGCAGCATGCACGCCGACCTTCAGGAAGCCCTCGACTTCCACCATGCCGTGCTCGCCGAAGGCGCCCGCGCCCTGGTCGGCTACGAGCTGGCCAAGACGATCGCGAATGTCGTCCTGCTCTCGGAGATCCCGACCACCTACGACAAGCGGTCGGAGCGGCAGGTCAACGCCGGCAACCTCCTGCTGCGCGGCGTCCCGGGCGTGGGCAAGACGTTTTTCGGCGTGATCCTCGCCGCCATCAGCGACGCCCGCTTTGCCCGCATCCAGGGCCGCGCCGATCTGCAGCCGACGGAAGTCGTCGGCTTCCAGATGATCAACCCGGCCACCGGTCAGCTGGTCACCGAGTTCGGGCCGATGGCCTCGGCCGAGATCATCCTGCTCGACGAGATCAACCGCATCCCGCTCAAGTCGCAGAGCGCGTTCCTCGAAGGGCTGCAAGATCGCACGATCACGGTCGGCAAGGACACGTTCGATCTGCCGGCCTTCAGCTTCGCCATCGCCACCATGAACCCGGTGGAGCTCAACCCCCTTTTTCCCCGCCTCCGGTCCGGCCAACCGCTCTTTCAACGGCCTTCACCCCAAAAGCAAATTCCTAGCAATACCGCCCGACTCATCTCGCCGCCGCGATGGGCATCCACCGGGCCACCTTGCGCCAGAAACTTAGGCGCATCGGCTTGCAACGGGGCGACGAGTGATGCCTAACGACAGGACAGAAATCGGCCATGTTTGGGCAGATTGGGCAAATCTTGTCCATCTCGAATGGTTGACGTGTTAGCGCGAAGCGTCAAGCTAGTTTCACCTGCCGCAAGTGCTGTGGTCAGTCCATTTCTCCAATCAACGCCGCCCCTTATGAAGCCCACCCCGTTACTCGTTTTGCTGTCTGGTTTAGCCCAGTTGAATGGCCAATCCCGGCTCGACCCGTTGATTGTGACTGCCGAACGATCTCCCGGCCAAAGCGCCGATGCGCCCTACGCCACTGCGTTTTTGGATGGGGATTTTCTTCGTGATACAGCCCGTCGGACGTTGCCGGAAGCGCTGCAATACACGCCCGGAGTGTTAGTCCAGAAAACCGCCAATGGCCATGGTTCGCCGTTCATTCGCGGTTTCACCGGGCGGCAGAACCTGTTGCTGATGGACGGGGTGCGAATCAACAACTCCACCTTCCGCAGCGGACCGATTCAGTATTGGAACACGATCGATCCCCTCTCCCTCGATCATCTGGAATTGGTCAAAAGCCAGGGGTCGGTGCTCTACGGCTCAGATGCGATCGGCGGGACACTCAACGCCTTTGGCAAAGCCGCCCATTTCCGCGATCAAACCGCCGGCGCTGCCTACATTGGCGGCCTCGCTTCCTACGAGTTTCGTAGTAATGGCCAAGGCAGCCATCAAGGGCGGCTGGAGGCCGAGACGGGAATTGGTGGTAACTTTGGAATCTTGTTAGGAATGTCGCTCAAGGATTTCGGCGACATTGAGGACTCCACGATTGGCCGGATGCACAACACGGGCTACCCGGAACAGGATTACGATGTGCGGCTGGACTGGGCAGTCACACCGGACTCTGCAATCACCTTTGCGAGTTACTATGTAAACCAGGATGAGGTTTCTCGTTGGCATCGCACCACCGCCAATCCCGGATGGAATGAGGATGGCCACGTCACGGTTCCAGGCAAGTGGAGTGTGAATCGCTTCGATCAAGAGCGCTCGCTCACCTACCTCCGCTACGCAGGGGTGAACACGCAAGCTGGAGCCGCCATCAACCGCTGGAGCGCCACAATTTCCTATCAGGCATCGGATGATTCAGAGTTTCAGAACCGCCTACCGGACCCTGCGGCCGGATCCCGTCCAATCCGTGGATCGTCGATCCATGTGGCCACTTTGGGTGCGGACCTCGAGTTGGAATCAAAGATCGGCCCGGGCGCGCTGGTCTATGGCTTCGATTTCTATCACGATGCCGTCGATTCGTCCGGCTACCAAACGAACGTGGCAAACAGCAATCGCCGCGAAAGCCTGCCGGTCGCGGATGATTCGACCTACGACACATTCGGTTTGTTTTCCCAATACCAGTGGCAGGCTACCGAAAATTTCGAGATCAGCGGTGGCGCGCGTTACACTCACATCGAGGCGGATGTCGGGCGGTTCTACGACGCGGCTAACACGCTGCGGCTTGGCCAAGGGCAGGACTGGGATGCGGTGCTTGGTTCGCTGCGCGGGATCTATCATCTCGATGCGGATTGGAGCGTTTACGGCGGGCTTTCGCAGTCGTTTCGTGCGCCTAATCTCGATGATCTTTCCGGCAACATGACCGCCAAATCCGGCGGCGCTTCGCTGGGCAATGCCGACCTCGATCCGGAGCGGTATCTAACCTACGAACTGGGCGTCCGGCAGAAGACCGAGTGCTTAGCTTGGTCGCTGGCTGCATTTTACACTGATGCAACGGACATGATTGTCGGCGTGCCGTTGACCGCTGGCAGCGGCACGACGATCGCCACCAATGCGAGCGAGGGATATGTTTACGGGTTCGAACTGGAAGGCGCATGGCGTTTTCACCCACAGTGGGAGCTTTCCGGCTTCGCTGCCTGGCAAGAAGGCCGGAATGAATCGCCGACCTGGGTGGGTGGGCCGATCCAAGACAAGCCGAATACCCGCCAACTGCCGCTCAGCGGGTCGCTCGCGCTGCGGTGGACCGCCGCTTCGCAAAAATATTGGGTGGAAGGTCGCGTTCTCGCTGCCGATCTCGAAGACCGGATCACCGCCGCCGATCAGGCTGCCGACAACCAGCGGATTCCGACTGACGGAACGCCCGGCTACGTTACCGCCTCGCTGCGGGCAGGCTGGACCGTCAACGATCACCTCGATTTCACCGCTGGGATTGAAAATCTAACCGACGAAACCTACCGCACTCACGGATCGGGCCAAAACGAACCCGGTTTCGGCGGCATCCTCGGAGCCAGGCTGAAATGGTGATGATGGCGACTCATCAGAGAGTTCGGGATGCCATGATTCTGAAAAACTTTGCGCCTTTGCGGCTTTGCGCGAGAAACCCATCTTCACCCGAGGCAAGGAATCCCTCGCGCTTAGCCACAGTGATGTAAAGAAAGATGGAAACAACGGAAGATTCGGGTGTTCAATCGGCGGTTCCGAGGCTAGATTGCGCCCGGAGAATCCGCTTATGAAACGACTAGTCCTATTGCTGTGTGGTTTGATGTTAGTGCCTTGCGTGCTGGGGCAAGACGAGGGTGCCTCGGCTGATTTCAAACGCCGCGCCAACCTCTGGATGGTCGCGCCGGAAGCATCAAAGCGCAAAGCCGCCTATCGGTCGTGGTTGCAGTTGGGCTCGGCCGCAATGCCGGAATACCGTGCAGCGCTCGAATTGGCGGCCAAGTTCCACTCGAAACAGCTCGACGAAATCGCCCGTGGCTGGAAAGCCGGTGCCAATCCCTACGCGGCGCACCAGGACATCGCCAAGCAACTCGATGAAGAACGCCCGCGGGTGATGGAATTGATCAAGACCGACTGGAAAAAAGACGGCGACAAAGTACGGATGCTGCGCGAGGAAATGGGCAAGCTCGACAAGCTTTGGACCAAGGTCCAGCGGCTGGCGACTGCCGACACCAAGCGGTTTGATGCGGCGCTCGACATCGCCGTCGGCGGCCTGATGGAAGTGGCCCGCGAAATGGAGCGGTTTGACGAAAGCTCCGACACCGCTGGTTTGGACGACGAGGAACTCAAGTCCTATGTGCTCAAGAACCACGTGGAAGGGAGTTTTTTGCAACCACAAAGAGAGCGACTGGCGGCCACCCGGGCTGCAGTCGCAGAACTTGCATCGGTCGAGAAGGACAATGCCGCGCAAGGCCGCTGGGCTTCCGCCCCGATGAAGAATTTTGCGACGCTGATCAACCACGAGCGGGTCGTCGCTGGCCTCAATCCGTTGCGGCTCGAAGAAAAACTCTCAGACGCCACCCGCGGCCACAGTGAAGACATGGCGCGGTTGGGGTTTTTCGCCCACGAATCCCCGGTCGAAGGCAAGAAAAGCCCGTGGGATCGCGCCCGTCTCGCCGGATTTAACGGCAATGGCAACGGTGAGAACATTTTCATGGGTTCGGCGAACTTCGATGCGGCTTACAACGCGTGGTTTGCCTCAGATGGCCATCGCTTCATCATGTTCGGCAGTGGCTGCAATGTGATCGGCGTTGGCATCGCCGGCACGCACTGGACCATGATGACCGGCCATACCAACGGGTGAACAGGGGCCCCCTGGCGAACGCCCTTTTCAGTCAATTTTGCAATGATCCCAAAGGTTCAGAAGGATCGGTATCAGAACACCACTGAGACACTGAATGCCGCTGAAACCGCTGTAAACTTCAGGTAGATCAGTGACATCAGCGGTTCTCAGCGTCCTCTGTGTTGATCTTACTGCAAGCTGCCATTTATGCTGATTTCTTGCAAAGCGGACCGCCTTGCATCGGGATGAAAGCTCGGCCAATCTGGCTGCGTAGTTCGGCCATGCGTTCATTCTCTTGCTCGTCACGTAGTTCCAAGACCGCCCTGCTGGTCGGCATTTCCGCTTGTTTGCTGGTCACTGTATCTGCCGCCCCCAAGGTTCTCATTTACACCCGCAACCACGTCACCAACGGCAAAGGGTTCGTGCATGACAACATCGCGGTGAGCGTGGCAGCAGTGAAGGAACTTTGCGCGGAAAAAGGCGTGACTGCCGACGTTTCAGAAGACCCAGCGGTGTTTACGACATCGAATTTGGCGCAATACCAAGCGGTGATTTTCTCCAATTCCAACAATGAGGCGTTCTCCGATCCAGCCCAGAGCAAGGCGTTCACCGCCTATGTCGAAAATGGCGGTGGCTTCGTCGGGATTCACTCGGCTTCCGGATCGGAGCGCACCAACCCGGACTTCAAGCGGATTCTCGGCGGCACCTTTAAATGGCACACGCCCAATCAGAAATTCACCATTGTCGTCACCGACAAGAACCACCCGTCCACCGCCGGACTGCCTACCCAGTGGCAATGGAAAGACGAAGGATACCTTTGCGATATGGTTCCCGGCCTGCGCGTCCTTTTGGAAATGGACACCACCACCGTGGCCACCCCGCCCCGCGAAAAATGGGTGCTCAAGTTCGAGGGCAATCGCTTTCCCCTCGCCTGGTGCCATCAGGTCGGCAAAGGACGCAGTTTCTACACCGCCCTCGGCCATGATAAGTCCGACTACGCCGACCCCAACTTCCGCAAACACCTCCAAGGCGGGATCTCATGGGTGCTCGACATGGCCAAATAGCCCCGGCCCGCGATATTTGGCAGTGGTTTCCAAAAGTTGAACTTGACGGCACGCCCGATGCATCACAAACTTTCATCACAATGAAGACCGCGACCGTCAGGGATTTACGTTACGACTTTCCGAAAATCGAATCCTGGTTGGCGGGGGGCGAGGAGATTCTCATCACCAAGCATTCCCGACCGATCGCCCGCCTCTGCGCTCCCAACGGTACGGAGGAAGCGATACTCCCGCCTCTGCCGGATTTCGAGGCGCGCCGTCGTAAGACTTGGGGCGACCGCTTTTTCACCCAGCAGGAAGTCGAGGAAATGCGGGCGTTTGAAACCGGCGAGCCATGATTTACTACGCGGACACCAGCTTTCTGTGCTCAGCCTATCGGGTTCAGGCTCACTCGGGCCAGGCTGATGCCATCCGCGAGACACTGAACGAACCGCTCCATTTCACCAGCCTGTTGGAATTTGAATTCCTCCAAGCCATCGAACTCCAAGTCTGGCTGCACTCCCGCGACAAAACCAAGGGCTACACCCGCCGCGAGGCCGATGCCATGATCGCCGACTGGGAAAGCGACGTCGCCACTGGGGTCAACCGCCTGGTAGCCTTTGACATGGACGCGGTGCTGCGCCTTTCCCGCGTGTTCTCTGGCCAGGTCACCGCCCGCGGCGGCCACCGCACGCTCGACATTTTTCACGTGGCCACGTCCGTCCATCTCGGAGCCCGGAAATTCATCACCTTCGATGAACGCCAACGGGCACTCGCCCAGCACGCCAGCCTCGAAGTCATTCCCGCCTGAACTCTCTCTCCAATCCACCAGTGAACCAAGAAACAAAACAACACCCCACCATGACCACCACCCGCCGCCATTTCCTCCGCACCTCCGGTCTCGCCGGAGCCGCCATCGGTTTCCCGACCATCATCCCCGCCCGCGTCCTCGGTGCCGATGCCCCGAGCAAAAAAATCAACATCCTCCAGATCGGCTGCGGCCGGATTGGCCGCGACATGGACATGCCCGGCATCCTCCGCCAGTCCGCCGCCCGAATCGTCGCCGTTTGCGACCTCGATTCGCTGCGTGTGGCCGATGCCAAGCAAATGGTCGAAGGATATTACAAAAAGAACAAGGTCGATCTAACGGTTGCCACCTATGGCGACTACCGGAAAGCGCTCGAGCATCCGGACATCGACGCCGTGGCAGTCAGCACGCCCGACCATTGGCACGCCGAACCGGTGATTGCTGCCGCGCTGGCAGGCAAGGACATCTATGTTCAAAAGCCGCTTTCGATGACCCTCAAGGAAGGCCGTGCTGTCAACCCCCTTTTTCCCCGCCTCCGGTCCGGCCAACCGCTCTTTCAACGGCCTTCACCCCAAAAGCAAATTCCTAGCAATACCAGCCAATGGAACGCCGATGCTGATGGAGACGGACAAACGAACTTGTGGGAGTATGCCTTTGCGACCAATCCCCGCAGCGCATCCTCGGTCACCCGTTGCGAAAGCAGATTCAGCACCGTGGGGGAAAATACCTTCCTTGAGTATAGAGTCCCCCGTGACGCCCGCCGGAGTGTCAGCATCACGGGTTCCGTGTCGGGAAACCTCTCATCCTGGTCAACCAGCGCACCGGCCTGCGTGGTCGCCGAGGATCAGCCGACCCACCTGCTCTTCCAGAGCACCGTGCCGGTGGATGAAAGTCCAAGGCAGTTCATGCGAGCCGGAATCGCGGTGCCATAAGCGAAAGATTGATTATGAAGGCCGATCCCATGCCTGTCCGTGCGGGCGATGTCATCACTTTGAGGACGATGACAAATTTCCCATCCATGCCACTTTCCTCGGGTCGCAGAGGCGTGTTTTCCTGAATCAAACCCATCCACCACAAAACCATCATGCACATTCCAGCTCCAGTCGGAAAAAAACACCGGGTCACAACAAAGGGGTTCACCCTCACCGAAGTGCTCGTCGTTATCACGATCATTGTGGTTCTTGCCGTGCTTTCGACCCTCGGCATCACAAGAATCCGATCCGCGGCGCGGGGGGCCACTTGCACCTCCAATCTGAGGCAGATCGGGGCGGCGATGTTGTCTTACGCGTCCGAGAACAACGGCCAGTTGCCTCCGCTGGAGGATAGAACCGGTTCCAACGATGGCCTGAAGGGGATCTGGCCCGTGATAATCGCTGATGGTGGTCATCTTGACAAGTTCACCAACAGCAAAGGGGAACTTGGTTGTGGAGCGGGCGTCTGGGCCTGCCCTGACTGCACCACCGTGCAGAAAAACTACAACGGCTACGGTGGTGCCGAAGGGACGGTCATGAAAGTCAAGAAGGGCTCAATCCCCGGCTCGGGCTCTTCGCGGCTCTCCGCGATTCCCAATCCCGAGCGGACTTGGCTGGTGGGGGATACTGCAAATAACGCGAAAGATCTCAAAACGGGCTGGTATGCAATCTGGGCCAATCCAAAACAGTGGACAAACGCGCATGCCCCGGCCGCACGTCACGGCGGCAAGGTCAATGTCTGCATGGTGGACGGCCACGTGGAGAGCCTGAGCATGAAGGAACTTGATTCGCCGGACAAGGACTATACGATGTTCAAACCCTAGAAAATAGGATGTCACGGGAGTTGGCTGTGCATGGAGTTCCGTGTGACCAAAAATATAGTCGTTAGGAAAGCGGTGGGAGCCGGATGCCCGCCGTTAGTTTTCCTTCCAAAACACCGTCTTCTTGTCACCCATCTCAAAGACCAGTTCCGCGCCGGACATGATGTCGGCATAGTCGATGAAGGGAGCTGTTAGTGCCTTGCCATTGAGGGTGACGCGCTGCACGTAGAGACTCCCCTCCCCTCCGTTTTTTATTTTTACGACGAAGGCCTTGCCGTTCTTGAGCGGGATGTGTGCCTCGGGGAAGAGCGGGACACCGATGGAGAAGCGGGTGTCGCCGGGGGCGACTTGATAGATGCCCAGCGCGCTGAGAATATACCATGCGGACATCTGGCCGCAGTCTTCATTGCCGATGATGCCACCCGGCGTGGCCTTATAGAATTCATTCATGATCTTGTGGACGATTTCCTGGGTGCGCCAGGGTTGTTCGACCCAGTTGAACAGGTAGGCGATGTGGTGGCTCGGCTCGTTGCCGTGGGCGTATTGGCCGATCAGCCCGGTGATATCGCCAGAGATTTCGTCGCCGGTGAGGGTGGAATCGGTGGTGAAGAGTTCGTTGAGTTTTTTGGCAAAGGGTTCCTTGCCGCCGAACAGTTCGATCAAGCCGGGCACATCGTGGGGGGCGAACCAGGTCCACTGCCAGGCATTGCCCTCGGTGTATTCGCCGGCGGTGGTGGGAATCCGTGGGACTGAAGGTTTTCACCCAAGAGCCGTCCTGGTTCTTGCCGCGCATGAATCCGGTTTCCTTATCGAAGTAGTTGCGGTAGCGCCCGGCGCGCTTGCCGTATTCTTTGGCGATATCTTCGCGGCCCATGCCCTTGGCCATGGTGGCGATGTTCCAGTCATTGTAAGCGAATTCG
>JBGSUP010000338.1:0-7957 GCA_041753485.1 Akkermansiaceae bacterium | reverse complement strand
TGGCTTCTTCGAGCCGGTTCAAGATTTCGTTTCTGTCCACCCCTACAAGGGCGGAAAAGCGGCTTGCTGTTAGGGCGATGTCTTCGGCTTTGCGTTTCATAAGTCGTGATGTTTTGGCTTTCGGGCTATCTCTAGGAAATGAGAGGGGACAAGACAGCTACGGGCTGGCATCCTTCCGGGAGAACCTATGATCTTTCTCAGGCGGGCGGGTCTTGCTCGGGAGTGCGGGCCGACGGTTGCACTTCGCGGAATGCTACGAATCCACTCCGAGACGGTGGCATGTGCTTCATATTTCTTCTTCATGTGCTGAAAGGTTTGGGGATGAATCGAAGCATCGGGCCATCCAGCACGATGGGGAGAAGTGTGCCGTCCTGGCCGGCGTGGCGGTCCTTCACCACGGCGATACCCTGATGGGCAAACGTGGGTGCCTGGCCGGTGCGGTCTTGGACGATTTGAAGATGAAGGTCCGCGTCCTCATTGATGGCCTCGGCATGTTTGGCCGCGCCGTCCTTGTTGAGCTGTGAGGGAAGCAAGAGACAGAATCCTAGCTCCTTCGATAGATCGGCGAGGTGATTCGATGCGTGGGCAAGTTGTTGCTCCCGACTCTCCCGCCGCATTTCGGGAACCGGCCGGATACGCTGGGCGAAGTCCACGACGGCGACGGCAACGGGCTTCTTGCGATGGGCACGGCGGATGCACGATGAAACCTGATAGACATTCGCGCCAATCAGACCCTCGATGGCAAGCGGGCATCCGGCGATCTTCAACGCGGCGGATTGAATCGCCCGCAACAAGTCTTTCGTCGGGCCATCGGCTCCCAAAACCTCACGGGCGTATCTCAGCGGGTCCGTGATGGAATCACCGGGGCGGCCGGCGACGTAGGCAAGCAGGCGGTTCATCATCGTTTCCTCGGGCATCTCCAGCGAGCAAATCAGGGTGTTGTGTTCCACAAGCGCGGCGTCGGTTGCGAGCTGTGCGGCCAAGGTGGTTTTCCCGGCGCCGGGGTATCCTGAAATCACGACGGTTTGCTTCCCGTGAAGCCCCCGAAACCGCCGGTTGATTTCAAACAGGCTGGTTTCAATTCCCATCGGGTCCGCGTGTCCCGTGCATAGGAGCTGGAAACGGTCAATGCAGGCTGTCAGCACGGCTTCCGTGCTTCTCGCCGGCCGTGTGGCTGTCAGCGTGTCGTGAATCGCGGAGATTGGCGCGGAGGTCGCTTCAAGGATCTCGGCGGGATCGTCGCCCTCATACGCCACGCGCTCCATTTCGTGCGCTGCAGCTATCGTCATGCGGCGGGCGAGTTTGTCGGTGAGGCTGGCGAGGTGTTCTTGAAAGTGACCGGGGCTAGGCTGATAGGTGTAGATGTCGGTAAGGGCGGACGGGCCTCCCACGCTGTCCAGCTTGCCGCGGTCTATCAGGCATTGGACGAATGAAACGAGTTCGACGGGTTTGCCGGCCGCCGTGAGTTCGTGAATCAGTCCGAAGATGATCCGATGGCCTGGCAGGTAGAAATGTTCCGCTGTCAGCGCCGGTGCATCGTGAAGCATCTCCGGGTATTGAAGCAGGACCGAAAGAACGGCTTTCTCCGGTCCAAGGGCGTGCGGATAGGCGCGGAGGATGTCGGGATCGGTGCTCATGATTTGAAAACCCTCCCGCCAATGGTGATGGCTCCCACGGCCGGCGGTGCCGTCACTGCCGGGCCGGTCGGTTCAAAGATTCCCTCCCATCCATTCGCGATGCTGTGATTGATGGCCGCGATTGCGCGGGCCTCGCCCATCGCCGAAAGGTTCGAAAGGGATTTCTTGGCCGAAAGGGGCGTGATCGGTTTCCGCTTCTCGATCCGGTGTTGCTTCCAATCGTTCCACGCTCCCTTGAATTCGTCTGACTGGAACGGCAGTGGAAACGCATCTCCCGGAGATACTTTCTTGGTATCCCTTATTGGTATCCCTTCGTCTCCCTTGAAACCGGGGGGGTGTCCTACCTTGAAACCGGAGGGGGGGCCTCCCTCCAAAGCAAACCCCTCCCCCGAAACCATACCCCTACCTTCAAACCATACCCCTACCTTCAAACCGGAGGGGTCGGGAAAGCGGGCGACGTGAACCTTGGTCCGTCCGGGCCGTTCAATGATGGATACCCATTTCAGTTCCACCAGGCGGGCGATTGCGTTCCTCACGGTGTCGGGATGGAGGCGGCACACCTTGGCAATCGTCCCGATTGCGGAGTCGCATTGCCGGCCGTTTTCCTCGTCACCACACCGCCGGCAAATATGCGCCATCACGCGGAATTCTTCCGCTGATAGATTGGCATCGTCCAAGGTGCTATGGACGGCGACGGGCAACTTGAATTGCCGCTCGCTCATTGCCGGCCTCCTGTCCCGTCGAGTTCATCCAAGATCGAAAGCAGGCGGCTTTGATCGGCCTCACGGCGGCGCGGGGCGCGGTCAACAATCGGATCGGCGGCGAGGTGGCCGAAATCCGCCATGACGAGCGGGACAAGATCGCCGGCCGTTACCTGTCCAAACCGAAATTGCGGCTGGCGCTTGGCGGTCGATTGTGTAGGGTTTCCGTACTTCTGATTCTTCCCCGGTTCCGTGTTCGATGCATGGGCCGGGGCTTTTTTTCGGTCGGGTGGTTTCATGAAGCCACCTCCCGCTTTGCCTGAAGTGCGGCCATCACCTTTTCACGGTCGAAGCGGATAATCCGCCCCACGGATACCTCGGCGGGGATGATCCCGGCGCGGTGATAGTTGAGCACCGTTTGCGGCGTGCATTTCAGGATGGCAGCAATCTCCTTTGGGGTGTCCAGCGTTTGCACTGGTAACGTGTCGTTTGCCATAGGGGGCGAAATTACCCCCTTTGGCGGCGGTCAGATCCCCCCGCCCGGTCGATTTTTCGGGGGGGCTGGATCTTGTTTTTCCCGTCCTTCACGTTTTTGCCCGAAATCTTGCAATCCGTGTTTTTGATAGAATGGCCCCGCCTTTTTCAGGGGCGGTAATCCGGGAATCTGCGCCCTCTCGATTTCCCCCCTTAGATCTTTTTTGGAAACCGGCCTTTTCTCCCGGATGGCACGATTGATTTCGTTCACAATCACCGGCCCCATGGGATTGATTTTCGGCATAGGGTGGCCGCGTAAGTATCGCATGCAATCCACGAATGCTTCCAGCCCCGGGATGTCGCAACGCTCGAACATATTCAGGAGCTTCAAAGCGAACTGCAAGCGCAAGTCCTCATTGAGTCCCCACGGCGCGTGCGGATTTTCCGCCGTCGCTACTTGTGCTACGTCTAATGGCACAGACAAGGGCTTTTCCGGCGTCATTCTAACTATTGTTCCTGCTAGATCGGCGAAGTCCTCTGTGAGCTTTCCCCTCGGGTCAAAACTGCGGGCGTTTAGTGCCGTCCAGGTGGCGGGTAGTGGCTTCTTTTTCATGCTGCGGAAATGGTTTGGAGCTTTTCGCCATGCGGGCCGATGGTCCAGATGGCCAAGGCTTCTTTTTTGTTCATCTGCCCGATGTAGTGGTTTCGAAGGACGTTCAGGCCGCCGCTGTGCCCTTGCTCGAAAACGAGTTGTTCGATGGGCTTTCCAAGCGCAAGCGCGACGGTGGCGGCCGTGTGTCGCAAGCCGTTGTCGATCCACTCAGGAGCATCCTTGGGCGGCTCCGCTGCCATCGGCGGGTCAAACTCCATGCTCGGAACCAGATCACTCCAAACCTTCCACCCGGCGAGACGACGAACCGCCTTTTCCTTCCGGATCCAGTTCGGTGGAACGACGGTTTCCCCGATGGGATACGCCTTCAGCCACGCGGCGAGCGGCTCGGGCATGGCGATGAACCGCCGGCGCTTCGTTTTCGAGGATGTGGCGGGAACGGTGATTCCATCGGCGGTGATGTCGCCGGGTTGCAATCTGACGATTTCCTTTTGTCTCATGCCGGTGAAAAGCGCGATTGCGAACGGTGCCACGCACTCCGGGAAATGGGTTTCCGCCGCGCTCATGATGCCCCTGCATTGCTCCGCCGTGAGAGTGCCGATGTGTCCCGAAACAGTTTCCTTGCGCTCGATGTGCTCGATGATGGAGGTCTTGCACCACTCCCTCGGAGGTTTCGCAGACCAGCGGACGAACGCGCAAATCAGACTCAGCCGTTGATTGAACGCGCTCAGCCCCCCGGTGCGGGCCTCGATGTGCTCGGCAATCTCCGTGCCTGTGATGGATGCCATGGAACGGCCTGGGAAGTCCTCGGCCATCCGCTCCGCCATCATCTTGTAGGCGAGGGTTTGGCTGTCGCTCCGCCCGTCCTTGGCCGCTCGGAACTGCGCCAGCGCGAATTCAATGGGAACCGATGCCCGGTTGCGGATCTCGGCTTCAACGAAGCGGTTCACCACGTCGGTGATGGTCACCCCGTACGGCTCCAATCGCTTCGCCGCCGATGTCGCCATTTCCGCCAGTGACGGCGAAATGGATTTCGCTTGGGTGCCGAATTCGTCCCGCTTTGATTTCAGATCGGCGGCAGCGGCGAGGGCCAGCGCCTGAGTCTTGAAAAAATGCTGTTCGCGTTTCGAGCTAAGGGAATACTTCGGCGGAATGCTCAGACGCCAGTTTCCTTTGGAGGTTTTCACCGGGGTGAATTTTGCTGTCTTGGCCATGGCGGTTTTTCAGTGAGTTGTGGAGGAAAAGAAATGGTCTTTCGTTGTCTATCAGCTTCCTTCTGCGAGACGGGCGAAAAGTAACCGTATTAACCGCAAAAGTCAAAATAATAGGAGGATTAGCGAAAACGGCGAAAATAAACCCTTAATTTACAAGGGTTTCCGCGTCGGAGCGTCGGACTCTTAATCAATTGGTCCTTGGTTCGAGTCCAAGCCGGGGTACCCACTTTGGAAACGAGTGACGCGAGAAGTCGAAAGGAACCGTCGTTTTTCCCGCATGAGTCACTTTTGGGTCCCTAGTGGAAATGGCACAGGCACCACGCCCGGATATTTTCCGTTTCCCGAAGTGCTGCCCGTCAGGCGGCCGGAGGCATTGCGTTGGTTGCCGGTCCCAGACGCACCGTTGGTGCTTTCACCACCCGTGAGGCGGCCGGAGGCATCCCGGCATCGGGTGCCGCTGCCGGTTCCGGGGTCTTGCTCGTGTCGGCACTTCCACTCAGCCGGCCGCTGGCATCAGGCGCGTTCGTGAGAACACGGAGATGGGAGCAGGCTGCTCTCGCATTTGGGTCCACGACCTCAAGTATCGCTTGGGCTTTTGCACACCGGGAGGCACGCTATCTTTCAACTGGCGTATGATTGAGGCTCGGATGATCGTTCACGAACCCGCCCACATCGTGGAACTCAAGCAACTGCACGCTGAAGAAGGAGTGAGGCGATGCAGGGCCCAATCCGGGGCTGTGCCGGATGTATGGTGCCGAAAGCCCGAAGTTCGCATTCCTTGGCCCCGTTTCCACTTGCGCGGGTTTGGATGCGAGGCTATCGCCGCCGGCGTGAATGGTCGTGTCCTTTGCCTGCTGGCCAGCTTGCTGGTGTTTTCTTCCTGTGGGGAAAAAAAAGAGATCGTGGTCACGGAAACCCGCCCGGCAACCACCCGGGACAAGTCCCCCAAGTTGTTCGCCACCAGCGACGAGCGATTCCGCGATGCCAAGCCGAGCCCGGTCAAGGGCGAGACGCCGGAAGGCTGGCTGGCCGTGCCCGCCTCACAATTCCGCCTGCTCAACTACCGCTTCGGCGAGAGCGGCATGGGTGAGGTCTGGGTGTCGATTTCCGCAGGAAGCGTGCTGGAAAACGTGAACCGCTGGCTCGGCCAGTTCGGAGCGGAGCCCCTCGATCAGAGCGCCTTGAAGAAGCTTCGCAGCGTGCCCATCGCCGGCGGCACCGGCACTTGGGTGGAGGCGCAGGGCGAATACGCGTCCGGCATGGGAGCCTCGCCGAAACCCGGCTTCGCCCTCGCCGGCGTCGTCGCTTCGATGCGAGGTGAAATCCTCACCGTGAAAATGGTCGGCCCGAAGGCCGAGGTGGAAACCGCACGACCGGCGCTCGAAAATTTTGCAAAAGGCCTGCAAATGGCCGAATGATCCCCTGCGGCGCACCCCGCACCACGTTTCTTTGACCATGGAACCTCCTCCGACCCCAGAATCCGGCAAGCCACCGAGGCCGCTGGCGGGTAAAATCTTCGACGTGCTCTCCGGCTTCGGCCTTGCGACGATCCTGTTGCTTTTGTTAGGACTGCTGACCTGGTTCGCCACGCTGGAACAGGTGGAACACGGTTTGTATCCCACGCTCAACAAATACTTTCATTGGGAGGCGCTGTTCCTGATTCCGGAAATCAAGGGCAAGATGGTGCCGCTGCCGCTGCCCGGCGGCTACTGGGTAGGTGTGGTGCTGCTCATCAATCTGACGCTCGGCGGCGTGATCCGCATCCGCAAGGGTTGGAGCCACGTCGGCAACCTGATATCCCACCTCGGCATCATCTTCATGCTCGTGGCCGGCGGTGTGGCTCATCATTTCTCCGAGCGCGGAAATATGGCCGTCGGCGAGGGCGAGTCGAGCAACACCGCCGAGGACTATTTCGAATACGTCGTCGAAGTCGCTGAAATCAAGGACGGTGCCCCGCACTCGATCCATGTGATTCGCGGCGAGCATCTCGACGATTTGAGTGCTGGAAAGACCCGGCTGTTCAGGCTGCCGGGCTTCCCTTTTGATCTGGAAATCGGCGGCTATCTGAAAAACGCCGTGCCGGTGGCGCTCACCGAGCGTGCGCCGGACGCCGGCCAACTCAAGGCGGACGGCTACTATCTGATGGAGCGTCCGGCCGAGATCAACGCCGAGGCCAACACCGCGGCCTGTTATGCGCGGATCGTCGGGCGCGACGGCGGGAAATCCGAGCCCTTCATTCTCGCTGGCGCGAGTTTCCACCCGTTTTCCGTGAAGGATGGCGAGAGGGTTTTCACCGTGGACATGCGCAAGCGCCTGTGGCCGATGCCGTTCACGGTAAAACTCGATGAATTCACCGCCGCGTTCCATCCCGGCACGATGAAACCATCCAAGTTCGTCAGCAAGATCACGCGCATTGAGAATGGCGGCGAAGCCGGTTTCACCATCCAGATGAACGAGCCGATGCGCTACGAGGGCCTGACCTTTTTCCAGGCGAGCTACGGCCCGCCCGGTGCCGGTCCCGGCCAGCGCATGTATTCGGTTTTTGAAATCGTCAGGAACCCGGCGGATCACTGGCCGGAATACAGCCTCTATGTGGTGACCTTCGGCATGATGGTGACCTTCCTCACCCGGTTCGGCTCCTATCTGGCATCCAACTCACGCAAAAAACGCCATGTCTAACACCTCATCCCGCGCCGGACGCTGGATCGCCGCCGCCCTCGCCATGGCTGGCCTCGCGCTCGTCTTCTACAATCTCGTCATCGACAACATGCCGAAAGGCGAGGTCCGTAAAATCGACGGCTATCTCCCATGGTCGCAGGAAACCTTGGACATCGTGCAAACTCTGCCGCTACAGGACGGCGGCCGCATCAAGCCGCTCTCCACCTACGCCGGATTCACCATGCTCGGGCTGCACGGCGCGCGCTCGATGGAAATCGCGGACGCCGATGGCAAAACCCACCGCATCCTGCCCACCGCATGGTTGCTTGACGTGTTGTTCCGCCCCCAGTTTGCCATCCATGCCCCGACCTTCCGTATCGACAACTCCGCCGCGCTTGAAGCCATCGGCGTGAAGCCGCGCGGCAAGCGCGATCGCTACAGCTATGCCGACATCGAGCCCGGCCGCGAAAAGCTCGGTGAGCTTGCCCAGTCCTATGGTTCGATCGATGCGAAGAACCGCGATCCGGTCCAGACCCAGATTCTCGATCTCGCGTCCAACCTGCGGACCTACGAGAGTTTGTTAGGATGGTTCAGCTTCGCGCGGAGCGGAGTCGTGCTGCGTGGATCGGGCGAGAACGGCGGGCCGGACAAACGCGCGGATGT
>JBGSUP010000337.1:0-11042 GCA_041753485.1 Akkermansiaceae bacterium | reverse complement strand
GGTGTCGGCGTTGGCGGCGGCGGCCATTTCGCGCATGGCGCGGACTTTGGGATTCGCATGCGGGATGCGTGCGATCTCGGCATGGGCGAGGGGGACCGGCGGCGCTGTGGCCGGGAGTTTCAATACGGGCCATGGCGATTCCAAGGGACGACCGAGGGCGAGGTTGAGGTTCATCGCGTAACCCTCGCGGCTGCGGCGTGCGGCATCGAGCATTTGGCGTTCCTTTGCGAGTTCGGTTTCCATGCGCAGGGCGTCGGTGCTGGAGCCCATGGGATCGGCCGCCATTTGTCGGGCGTTTTCCGTCATGGCGGTGAGCCAGGTGATCTGTTCCTGCTGGAGCGCGATGGATTCATCGGTCAAGGCGAGTTCGATGGCGGATCGGGCGGCTTCGGCACTGGCGGCGATAGCGGAAGTGCGGGCGTTTTGCGCTTCGGCGCGGCCCATCGACTCCATCTTGCGGCGCTCCGCCTCGAACATGCCGGGTTTCGGAAGGGCCTGCTCGATGCCGAGCATGATGTCGCCATCGTTCATGCGCATCATTTCCTCAGCGGCCATGAAGCCAAGGCCGACCATCGGATCATTCCACAAGCGGACGGATCGCACGTCGTGCGCGGCAGCTTGTGCTTTGTGTTGTCCGGCGATGGCGGATGGGTGGCTGCGCGCGGCCTCGGTCCTCAGTTTTTCGAGGAGTCCGTCATTCAAAAGCTGTGCTTCACCCGCAATCAGCGGGGAACCGGCCACGGCAAGGCCGGCAAGAAATGAAAATATCGGATGCATGGTTCATGGGAGTGTGGATTCGGAAACGGGGTTCCAATCGCCCTCCCGGAAAGCACGCAACACGGCGGCCGGGATGGGAGGGCACAATTCGCCTGGGAAGGCGCACACTCAGATGACAAACGAGCAGAAGGCGACCGACAAACGGACGCAGGTGTATCCGGGCGAAGGGCCGGTGATCGGTGATGCCACGACGGTGGCGACAGGCCGCGTCCCTGGAACGGTCTCCACTGAAACGCGGGTCCCGGTGGCCTTGGCGACCGGAACTTTCAGAGAGCCGCCGACATCGGAAGAGATCGGGGATGGTTTTTGGGGAGTCTCATCGTTTTCCGCGCAGGGGCAGGATTCCAGCGGAGCGCAGCATTCACAGGATGCTCCGACCGACGTGCAGGGCTCCGCGAAGGACGCCGCCGGCAACATCTGAACAAGCTGGAAAACCAGCGCGAGTAACACGGTGATGACGGATTTCATCCTCATGACGCTGGTGAGAGTATCGAATGCGGAAATTTCTTCCAGCCGATTTCTGCGGAAAGCAAACGCCGCTCAGTTTTCCAGAATCTCCACCTCGTAGCCGTCGGGGTCGGTGACGAAGGCCATTTTCCGGGCACCGGCGGCGAATTTATCCCGCCAACCGGAGGGCCAGATTTCGATGCCGGCCATTTCGACCGCGTCGCAATACTCGATGATGTCGGGCACGCCGAGGGCGGTGTGCATCAGGTCTTCCGGGCAGGTGGCGGTGTAGTCGGGCGAGTGGCAGAGTTCGAGAAACACATCGTTGCCGGGTAGGGCGAGGAAGGCGAGCTTGTTGCCTTGGGGCGAGTCCTTGAAGTCGCGCAGGGTGTAGCCGAGGTGTTGGTAAAAGGCGACGGATTGGTCGAGATCGCGGACGCGGATGCGGGTGTGGAGGAAGCGGATCATGGCGGAAGGATTCTGGATGAAAGCAGCCGCTTTGCCAAACGGTGATTGCCCCTGCCGTGATTTTCCCGCAAATTCCGGGAAACGGGCTTCCCATTGGCACAGGGCCGGTTTATCGGTCTCAAAAGGCAATGAAACACCGCAGTCCACGCGATGAGGAGGAGCGCTTCCACGGGCATCTGCGCCATTACCATCGTGCCGGCAGCGCACCCCGGCGCACGTGGGACGAGTGGGTCGATGGCAAGAATCCGCAACCAGGATCCAGATGGAAATGGCTCAAGATCGGCGGCATCGTGTTAGCGATCCTCTCCTTGGGCGGCATCATCGCCGGGCTGATCATCGCGCTCCAATGAGGACTGGATCCGGTGCCGATCAGGCGTAGCTGCGGATCGAAACCTTGACCTCTTCATAAACAAGCTGCTCCTTGTGCAAAACGGGGGCGCGATCGTTGCCTTTGTATTCCCAGCAGGAAACGTAGAAAAACTGGTCGTCGTTGCGTTTGGCCTCACCTGCCTGGGTGCTGCCGGCCTGGACTTCCGGATCGTTTTCGAAGAACTGGTGCTCGACACGGAAATGGCCGCCGCAGGATTCCTCGCGGTCGCGGGCGTCGTAGCACATCATTTCTCCGAATTCGAGGAAGTCGGCGACGCGACCGGCCTTTTCGAGTTCCATGTTGACCCCTTCGCCCGAACCGGGAATCAGCACGTTGTCCCAGAATTCCTCGCGGATTTGCGGGATTTTCGTGAGGGCTTCGTCGAGGCCTTCGCAAGAGCGTGCCATGCCGCATTGGTCCCACATGATCTGGCCGAGTTCGCGATGGAATGAATCCACGGTGCGTTTGCCTTTGATCGAGAAGAGTTTGGAAACGCGCTCCCGGGTTTCGGTCTCGGTCTGTTTGAACTCGGCCATGTCCGTGGTGATGGAACCGGGTTTCTGCGTGACCAGGTAGTTGGCGATGGTGGTGGGAATAACGAAGTATCCATCGGCGAGGCCCTGCATGAGGGCGGAGGCACCGAGGCGGTTGGCACCGTGGTCGGAGAAGTTCGCCTCACCGAGCACGTGCAGGCCGGGGATGTTGGACATCAGGTTGTAATCCACCCACAGGCCGCCCATGGTGTAGTGGACTGCGGGGTAGATCATCATCGGGCCCTTGTAGGGATCTTCGCCGGCGATCTTCTCATACATCTGGAAGAGGTTACCGTAACGTGCGCGGATGACGTTTTCGCCGAGGCGTTTGGTTGAATCGCGGAAATCGAGATAGACACCCAGTCCGGTGGGGGCGATGCCGAGGCCGGCGTCGCAAACCTCCTTGGCCGCGCGGGAGGAAATGTCGCGCGGTGCGAGATTGCCGAAGGACGGGTATTTGCGCTCGAGGTAGTAGTCGCGCTGATCCTCGGGGACGTCGTTCGGGTTCATCTGCTTCTTGCGCAGTTTCTCGGCGGTGTCTCTGGACTTGGGCACCCAGATGCGGCCGTCGTTGCGGAGTGACTCCGACATCAGGGTAAGCTTGGACTGATAGTCCCCGGAAACCGGAATGCAGGTCGGGTGGATCTGGGTGTAGCAAGGATTGGCGAAAAGCGCGCCGCGCTTGGCGGCGCGCCACGCGGCGGTGACATTACAGCCCATCGCATTGGTGGAGAGGAAGAAAACATTGCCGTAGCCACCGGTGGCGAGAATCACGGCATCCGCAGCATGGGAGCTGATGTTTCCAGTGGCGAGGTCGCGCACGACGATGCCCTTGGCATGGCCGTTGACGAGCACGAGGTCGAGCATCTCGGTGCGTGAATACATTTTCACGCCGCCCCTGCTGATTTCCTTTTCGAGCGCCTGATAACAGCCGATGAGGAGTTGTTGGCCGGTCTGGCCGCGGGCGTAGAAGGTGCGGGAAACCTGCGAACCACCGAACGAACGGTTGTCCAGCAGGCCGCCGTATTCGCGGGCGAAGGGCACGCCCTGGGCGACGCACTGGTCGATGATGGCGTTGGAAACCTCGGCAAGGCGATAGACGTTGGCCTCGCGGGCGCGGAAGTCGCCACCCTTGATGGTGTCATAAAACAGGCGGTGCACCGAGTCGCCATCATTCTGATAGTTCTTGGCGCCATTGATGCCACCCTGAGCGGCGATCGAGTGGGCGCGGCGCGGGCTGTCCTGATAGCAGAAGCACTTCACCTGGTAGCCGAGCTCGGAGAGCGAGGCGGCGGCGGCCCCGCCGGCAAGACCGGAGCCGACGACGATCACGGAGAATTTCCGTTTGTTGGCCGGGTTGATGAGCTTCGAGTCCATCTTGTGCTTGGACCACTTCTGGTCAAGGGGGCCGGATGGGATCTTGCTGTCGAGGACGATGGACATGGTGGATTGGGATTGGAAGAGTGAAGGGAGCGGATTGGCTGCGAAATCAGTGGCCGGTTGCTTTTGCCAACGCGGCGAAATATCCTGGAAACAGGTTGATGGCGAGCGGGATGGAGATGAAGCCGAGCCAGATCAACAGACTGTAGCCGATGGAAATCTGCTTGATCAGGCTTTCCGACTTTTTGGTGCGCAGGCCCAGCGTCTGGAAGATCGAGCCAACGCCGTGCATCAGGTGCGAGCAGAGCAGGGTCATGGCGATGACGTAGAAGGCGGTGACATGCAGGACGTCGAGCCCGGAAAAGCCGTCGATCACCATCAGCCATGCGTTGTGGACTTCGCCCTCCACGCCGTGGAGCGTGGTCTTGTAGCGGTCCAGCGTGTTGTATTCATTGCCGATGCGGGCGGTGAAATGCAGCAGGTGATAGACGACGAAGGCAAGGATGGTGAGCCCGGAGAGGATCATCATGCGTGAGGATTTCGATGCCTGGATCGTGGCCGGGTGCTCGTAGGCCTTGCGTGCCGCACGGTTCTGGCGGGTGAGTGCGATGGTGGCGACGATGTGGGCGGCGATTATCACCAGCATGACCACGCGGAAGATCCAGATGCCGGCACCGTGGAGCATGTGATGGAGGAAATAAGCATAGGCGTTGAAGGGCTCCGGGCCCATGAACACCACGAGGTTTCCGATCAAGTGGCCTGCGAGGAACAGAACCAGAACGATTCCGGTGAGGGCGACCACGAGCTTTTTCCCGATGGAAGAGGACCAATACGTTTTGAGGCAACGGGTGAGGGCGTTCATGACGATGTGGGAGAGGGGCCGCGCGGCCGCGCGGAGAAGTAGGCACGCGACCCGCGCTTTTCAAGTGGAGAGTCCCCGCGAAGTGGAATCGGTGATGCGAATGACAGGATTTGCGGAGTTGGGTGAGGGCCGGTCTCTGGCGGTCATCACCGCGCCGAGCACCCGTTCCGGCCAGAGGAGGTCGGCGTAGTTTTTGCCCTTGGCGCCGCCTTTCTTGGCGAGGCGGGTTTCGCGGGTGGTGCCGGCTTCCTTGATGCCGTCATGGCCGAAGGCACGGAAGAGGCGGTCGAGGAAATCGGCGGACTCGCCTTTTTCGTCGCCGGTGAGGTGGGTCCGGACGTAGGTGACGAAGGATTGGAGGGATTGGGCGAGATCGGCCACGTGGGGATGATAGAGAGCGCGCGGGCCGGTGTGAAGGGCGAATGAGGTGAATGTAGCGGCGCTCTATGAGCGTCGATGCTCATGGCTTTTTCTTTTTCAATTCGGCCGCAGGGCCATTCAGCGACGGTCGCAGACCAACGCTACAGGGCAAGCTTTCACGCGTCGCGCAGGTATTGCGAGGCGAGGTCGACGGGCTGATAGGGCACGGTGAAGCGCTCGCAGACGAGGTTGGCGCTGATGCGGCCGGACTCGTAGATGGTGGGCAGGCCGCTGCCGGGGTGGGTGCCGCCGCCGACGAGGTAGCAGTTGTCGAAGCCGTTGTAGCGGTTGTGCGGGCGGAAATAGAGCATCTGGGTGAGCGTGTGCGCCAGGTTGAAGGTGGCACCCATGAAGATCGAGGAACTCTCCCAGTCCGCCGGGCTGATGATGCGCTTGGCGATGATGTGACTGCGCAGGTCCTTCATGCCGGTGCGCTGTTCGATGCGCTCGAGGATCCGGTCGGCGTATTCCTCCCTGTGGTTTTCCCAATCGAAGCCGTGGCGGGTGTTGATGGTGGGCACGAGGATGTAGAGTCCGGACTGGCCGGGCGGGGCGACGTGCGGGTCGGTGACGCAGGAGTTGCGGACGTAGATCGACATGTCCTCGGAGACGTGGCGCTCGCTCTGGATATCGGCGACGTTCGCCTTGTAATCGTCGGCAAAGAGAATGTGGTGGTGCGGCTCGTCCGGGTAGATCGTGTCAAGACCAATGTAGATCATGAAGGTGGAGCAGGAAAACTTGCGGCGGCGCATTTTCTCGTCGGGCACGTTGTGGCCGCCGAACAGGCGGGTGGCGGCATGGCCGTAGTCGGCATTGACGATCACGGCATCGGCGTGGATGCGCTCGCCGCTTTCGAGTTGGGCGCCGCTGAGGACGCGGCCCTTGTGGAGCAGTTGTTTGACCGGCGACGCGAGCCGCAGTTCGCCGCCGAGTTCGTGGAACACATCGGCCATCGAGTGCGAGATGCGGTTCAAGCCGCCCTGGACGTGATAGATGCCGTATTTGTATTCGGTGAACGATAGGATGCTGAACAAGGCCGGGCAGTGCCATGGGGACATGCCGAGATACTTGGCCTGGAAGGTGAAGGCGAGTTTCAGCCGCTCGTCCTCGAAATAATCGCCCAGCACGTCATGCACGCTGCGGTTGGTGAGCACGTGCGGCAGGGCCTTGAGCAAGGTGGGCCTGAGGAATGCGGTGAGATTGTGATAGGGATGCTGCAGGCAGGGGTAAATGGTGCGGAACTTGTCGCCCTGCTCGACCATGTAGCGCCGGAACCCGTCGCTGCTGCCGGGGAAAACCCGCTCCAACTCGGCCGACATCTTGGGCAATTCACTGAAAGTGTGCAGCGAGGTGTCGCCCCAGCTCAGGCGAGTCATCGGGTTGAGATCGACGAAATCGAGGTGATCGCCGCTGTCGCGCCCGGTTTCGGCGTAAATCTCGTCCAGGCAGAATTTCTGGTGGAGGAAGGTGGGGCCGAGATCGAAGGAAAATCCATCGAGGTTGAGTTCCGAATTGCGTCCGCCGACCCGGTAGTTTTTCTCGACGATGGTGACCCGGAATCCCCGGTGGGCGAGCAGCATGCCGGCGGTCAGCCCGCCGGGTCCGGCTCCGACGATCAGGATGTGTTTGCGGTTTCCGTTAGACATGAGGCGTTGTGAGTCGGCCGACTGTATGCGGCCCGTCGGAGAATGCAAACCCACCCGTCCATTTTGGCGAAAATCCGGAATTGAGAATTTCGGTTGGACAATCGGGGGGGCTGACTTTAGGGACACGGTTCCGGCAGGTGGATTTGCCGCCTCCGGAGCAAGTGGCAGAGTAGCTCAGTGGTAGAGCAGAGGACTCATAAGCCTTTGGTCGGCGGTTCAAATCCGCCCTCTGCCACCATTCCGGCCGCTTGAATCCGCGGGTTTGCCGGTCAGTGGCAAACCGGGCAGGTGTTGAGCTGGGTGAAGAAGTCATGGCCCTTGTCATCGACGAGGATGAAGGCGGGGAAGTTTTCGACGGTGATTTTCCAGACGGCCTCCATGCCGAGTTCCGGGAAGGCGACGACTTCCTGGGACTTGATGTGGTCCTGGGCGAGCAGGGCGGCGGGGCCGCCGGCCGATCCGAGGTAGAAGCCGCCGTGGGCTTTGCAGGCATCGGTGACGGCCTTGGAGCGGTTGCCTTTGGCGAGCATGACCATCGAACCGCCATGGGACTGGAACAGATCGACGTAGCTGTCCATGCGCCCGGCGGTGGTGGGGCCGAAGGAGCCGGACGGCATGCCCGGCGGGGTTTTGGCGGGACCGGCGTAATAAACGGGGTATTTTTTGAAGTAGTCGGGAAGCTCGCCGTCCTTTTCGAGGATTTCCTTGAGTTTGGCGTGGGCGATGTCGCGCGCGACGATGATGGTGCCGGTGAGTGCGACGGCGGTGGTGACGGGGTATTTGTGCAGCGTTTTGAGGGTTTCCTCCATGCCGAGATCGAGGTTGATTGGCACGCCCTTGAACTTCCAATCGCGGTATTTCTCCGGAATGAAGCGGCCGGGGTTCTTTTCGAGTTTTTCGATAAAAATCCCGTCTCTGGTGATCTTCGCCTTGGCCTGGCGGTCGGCGGAGCAGGAAACGCCGATGCCGACCGGGCAGGACGCGCCGTGGCGCGGCAGGCGGATGACGCGGACATCGAGTGCGAAATACTTGCCGCCGAACTGCGCGCCGATGCCGACCTCGCGGGCCATTTGCAGCAGTTCCTTTTCGAGTTCCAGATCGCGGAATGCCTGGCCGTGTTCGTTGCCTTCGATGGGCAGGGCGTCGAGGAATTTGGTGGATGCGAGTTTGACGGTCTTGAGGCAATTCTCGGCGGAGGTGCCGCCGATGACAAACGCGAGGTGGTAGGGCGGGCAGGCGGCGGTGCCGAGCGACTTCATTTTCTCCTGGCAAAACTCCTTGAGTCTTGCCGGATTGAGCAGGGCCTTGGTTTCCTGATAGAGAAAGGTCTTGTTGGCCGAGCCGCCGCCCTTGCTGACGAAGAGGAACTTGTAGGCATCGCCGGCGGTGGCGTAGAGGTCGATCTGCGCGGGCAGGTTGGTCTTGGTGTTGACCTCGTCATACATGTTGAGCGGCGCGGTCTGCGAGTAGCGCAGGTTTTCGCGGGTGTAGGTCTGATGGATGCCGCGGGAGAGGAATTCCGCGTCGTCGCAGCCGGTCCAGACCTGCTGGCCCTTCTTGCCGACGATGGTGGCGGTGCCGGTGTCCTGGCAGAAGGGGAGGATGCCGTGAGAGGCGATTTCGGCGTTTTTGAGCAGCATCAGGGCGACCATGCGGTCGTTTTCCGAGGCGTCCGGGTCGTCGAGGATGGCGGCGACCTGCGCGAGGTGGGCGGGGCGGAGGGTGAAGTTGATCGCCTTGATTGCCTCGGCGGCCAGCAGGGTGAGGCCCTCGGGCGCGATTTTGAGCACGGGTTTTCCCTCGAATTCCGCGAGCGAGACGTGCTCCTTGCTGATGAGTTCATACTCGGTGGTGTCGGGGCCGAGCGGGAAGGGGTCTTGGTAGAAAAACGGTTTGTCTGACATGCGTGCGCCGGGTTTCTAAGGCGGGCGGCTGCCGCATGCAAACCGTTTCCCGGGAGGGGGCAAGCGAAGCGTGCGGAATCGCAAATTCCGCGGGATGGCGGCCGGTTTTTCGCCGGCGGATGCAGCGGGCGAAGATTTCCTCTTGATCCCGTGGGGCATAGCCCCTAGCCAATGGGGACCAACCATGGGCCAACAATCGAAAAAAATCATCAAACGCCGCCGTCGCGCCGACTATTTGAAGCGCAAGAAAGAGCAGGCGAAACTCGGCGGCATCGCGAAGAAGCCAGCCGTCAAGAAAGCTGCGGCAGCGCCAGCCAAGAAGGCTCCGGCCAGGAAAGCCGCCGCGAAAAAGGCCCCGGCCAAGAAGGCACCAGCCAAAAAGACGGCCAAAACCGAGGCTGCCGCAGAAAGCCAGGCTCCGGCCGAGGCCGTGGAAGCCACGACTCCGGTGGCTGCGGAAGTCGCCGAGACCGCCCCACCTGAGGCCGCCGAGGCTTGATCGGCAGCCACGCCAAACCGAGCATTTTTCCCGAGCGGACCGCCTGAATCAGGCGGTCCGTTTTGCGTTTTGCCTAGACCAACCCCGCAGCAAATTGCTCTTGGGTCGCCGCACCGACCCACCGAGGCGGTGGCCATGATTGAAGGCGGCGGAATTAAAGCTTGGGATCTTGCGATCTTCGAGAAGCGCTTGGGGTGCCCATTTGGCGACGGATGACGGATTGCGAAATGGAGAAAAATGCCGGGCTACGGACAAACGATGACAGCGGTCGGCGTGGCGGCGGGGTCGAGCCGCTGCTCCAGGGCCTCGCGGATGGTCATGAGACTGCGGACCGGTTTGATCGTGCGGGTCGCTTGATCGTTGATGAAAATTTCAACAGGCGTGTCGAGATCGAGAAGTTCGTCGGAAAGAAGGAGTTGTATTCCGGGCGGGACATCACCGTCGAGGTGGATGGCCTGGCCGGCGATTTCCGCGGTGATTTTCTGATTTTTTTTCGCGTTTCCGTCCGGCAGGCGCAGCCAGTAGAAGCGCTGGTGGGTGACGTCGTCCTGAAACCAGACGATCTTCTTCGGCCAAGGGTTGCGGGTAAACTTCGCCATCCATGGGACGGCTTCGGCGTCCTTGAGGTTCATCCAGTGGGAAAGGCCGGGATAAATGCGGGAGAGGTGGATATATCCTCCAGGATCGGCCGTTTGAAGTTCGGCGAGTTCGGCGGATTTTTCCACCGCCACCTTGTTGCGGTTCACGGCGGAGTCATTGGCTCCCATGAAGAGCGCGAAGGGCAGGTTGCGCAGGCCGAGCAGCGAGGCTTCGTTCTGATGCCCGGCCATCATCGCGGCGGCGGCGAAACGGTCCGCCATGCGCGGGGCGAGTTGCCACACGCCATCGCCGCCGGCGGAGTAGCCCATCAGATAGATTTTGTCAGGATCCACTCCGCGCAAGGCGACCATGTTCTCGATGAGGCGGGAGAACATGGGGTCGATATGCTCCTGATGCCACATGTTCCATTTGTCCGTGGGGGCGCGTGGGGCGACATAAATGCCTTCTTCCGGTTGATACAGGCGGATCTGGTTGTGCCACTGCTGGGTGTTGACGCGGGCGGGCGCTTCGCCGCCGCCGTGCATCGAGATCCACAGCGAGCGGCCTGCGGGCGGGGCTTGGCCGAAGGTTTTTTCCAGCCAGCGCATCGTCTTGTCGCCGATCGTGATGGATTTCGCCTCCAGCTCGGCGGTGCGCTTTTCTTTTTGTGCCGCCACAATCGTCTCGTAAGCGAGCCGGACGGCGCGCGGGGCGAGGTCTTTGGGAAGCGGGATTGAATCATCGGTGAGCGGGGGAACCGGCTGGAGATCGGTGGCGCGGATGTCATGAATGATTTCCTTCGCGGGAAAGGGGGCTGTTTCAAGCATGCGGCCATCCATCTCAAAGCGCAGCCGGTAGGATTCTCCGGGTGTGACCGAGATCCGGGGCGTGTCATTGAGGTCGCTGGTGCCGGCCTTGGTTGCGAAATCGCCAAGCGGAAATCCAGCGGCGGTGGTCAGCGTCCCCTTGACGACGATCCGTTCCTCGCCCTCGAAAAAGCGCACGCCGATGGTGGCGGCGAGGGGTGCGGCTTCCACGCGGTAGCGGGCGGTGACATTGATGCCGCCGACGCTGCCGTCACGCGGCGACCAGACCATGGGGAAAAGACCCTGGTCCTTTTTCCACGAAGTCGCGTAGATGGCATGAAGCGGATGGTT
>JBGSUP010000336.1:0-5281 GCA_041753485.1 Akkermansiaceae bacterium | reverse complement strand
GATGGGAAAAAAGGCGCCGGTGGCCGCAAGACCGGCAAAGGCGGCAAGCGTGTGATCGGCCGCGTGCCGCCGGGCACCGTCGTCTATCGCGCCAATGCCGCCACCGTGCAGGAGGCCGTCGAGTTCGAGCGCTCCGAGGAAGGCATCGAGATGGACCCCATCGCCGACCTCACCGAGACCGGCCAGGAATTCGTGCTCTGCAAGGGCGGCGAGCCGGGCAAGGGCAACTGGAATTTCCGCACCGCCACCAACCGCACACCGGTGGAACACACGCTCGGCACACCTGGCGAACTCGGCGTGTTCTACTTCGAGCTGCGCCGCATCGCCGATGCCGGCTTGGTCGGTTTTCCGAACGCGGGCAAGTCCACGCTGTTAGGCAAACTCTCCGCCGCGAAGCCGAAGGTCGCCTCCTACCCGTTCACCACGCTGCAGCCGGTGGTTGGCGTCGTCGAGTTTCCCGGCTTCCGCCGCTGCACCATCGCCGACATCCCCGGCCTGATCGAAGGGGCGCATGAGAACCGCGGCCTGGGCCACGAGTTCCTGCGCCACATCACGCGCTGCCGGGTGCTGCTCTTCGTGCTCGACATGGCCGGCAGCGAGGGCCGCGATCCGCTCTCGGATCTGGAAATCCTGCGCCGCGAGATCAAGGAATACGACGAGGACCTCGCCCGCTTCCCGTGGAAGGTCATCGCCAACAAGATGGACCTCGAAGGCGCGGCGGATCACCTCGCCGCCTTCAAACAACGCTTCCCGAAAGTGGAGGTCATCCCGATTTCCGCCGACAGCGGCGAGGGTCTCGACGACCTCCGCCAGATGCTCGACAACGAGGTCGGCCACAAGCTTCAAGATTGATCTTCGGAAATGAACGGTGAGCGCGTATTTGTTTACGGCACGCTGCGCCGCGGCGGCTCGAATCATTTCCGCATGGCGGGTGCGGAGTTTATCTCGGTGGGAACGGTCAACGGCAGGCTTTATCAAATCGACTGGTATCCGGGACTCGTCCCCGATGAAAGCGCCGGGGAAGTGCCCGGCGAGGTCTATCAGGTTTCTCCCGGGGTTCTGGATGAACTCGATCGCTTCGAAGGCCCGCAATACCGCCGCGTCCGCGTGGAGGCGGCTTGTGGGGGCGATCAACGGTCGCCACTCTCCGCCTGGGTCTGGGAATGGCTGGGGCCCTGCGATGAGAAAAAGCGCATCACCAGCGGCGACTGGCTGCTTTCGCGCCAGTAGTGAACCATCAATCCATCTGCGCGGCCTCACCGAATTTCAACGGAGTGTTCTTTCCGCCCATGCACCCTCTTCGCCCTATCCAGCGCGAGGACGGTAGCGCGGCCTCGACGCAGGCCGCATGACAAAGGGGGGAGAAAGCTGGATGCCAGGGAAAGCCGGAAGGACGCTTCTTGGGCTAGGATTTCGCGTTCCTCTGGCATGCGCTCTCATCGAGTGCGAGCCACCTTGCCCTTCACCGCCGCGATCAGCGGAGCAGTGAAATTATGCACCGCCTGCGACGGGTTTTCCGGATGCAGTTCCACCTGCTTGACGATGGCGGAACCGACGATCACACCATCCGCCGCTTGAGCGACCATCGCCGCCTGCTCCGGCGTGCTGATCCCGAAGCCGACGCAAACCGGCACTGCGGTGTGCGCCTTGATCGAGGAAACCAGCTCCGCGATATTGGCCGAGGGCGCGCCGTGGGCACCCGTCACGCCGGTGCGGGACAGCGCATAGATGAAACCCTCCGACGATTTCGCCAACAGCTTCACCCGCTCCGGCGGCGTGGTAGGCGCGATCAGGCGGATGTGTTTGAGGCCCGCGCCGATGGCGAGATCGGTGTTCAAGGCGGCCTCGTCCGGCGGCAGGTCTAACAAGAGAATTCCATCCGCGCCGGCGGCCGCGGCATCGTGGTGGAAGGCCTCGAAACCATACGTGAAGACCGGGTTGAGATAGGTGAAGAGCACGATCGGCGTCTCGTGGGTTTCGCGGAACCTGCGGATCAGATCAAGCACGCGCTGCGTGGTCATGCCGGCCTTGAGCGCGCGGTCGGCGGCCATTTGGTTGACGATGCCATCGGCCAGCGGATCGGAGAACGGCAGGCCGAGCTCGATGATGTCCGCGCCGAGATCCGCCAGGGTTTGCATGATTTCCAGCGAGGCGTCGAAATCCGGATCCCCGGCGGCGATGTAGGCGACGAAGGCTTTCTGGCCTGCAGCGTGGAGTTTCTCAAACGTGGAGGAGAGGCGGTCTGGCATGGGCGGGACGGGTTGCGGATCACTGCTTAGGGGAAGGACGAATCAAGGTCCAACTCCGAAGTTCAGGGAAATTTTTCCCGAAAAGTCCGTTGCCAGCCCCGGATCGCGGGTTTATGCAGCGCCCATGTCCATCGTCGCCGAAGATTCCACCGTCATCACCAAAACCCGTGAACTGTGCGCCCAGATCGCCAGCGATCCCCTGTTTCTAAGCCTCCAGGAAAGCGTCGAACGCTTCCTGAGCGACGATGCGGCGCGCCTCCAATACCAAAGCGTGCACGAGCGCGGCGAGGAACTGCATCAGAAACAACACGCCGGCATCGAACTCGGTGCGGCCGAAATCCGCGAGTTCGAGGCCGCCCGCGAGGCGCTTTTCGACAATGAAATCGCCCGCGAGTTCCTCACCGCCCGCGAGCAGCTTGAAAAACTCCAGAAGGAAATCGGCAAATACGTCGGCATGACCCTCGAACTCGGCCGTTGCCCGACCGCCGATGAACTAGCCGAAGCCAGCGGCGGCGGTTGCTGCGGCGGCGGTGGTGGTGGTGGCTGCTGCTCGCATTGATGCGGGGACCCGGGTTTAGGGGAATACCGCGTTCTAACGAACGCGCCTACGCCACGGCCTCGATCTGCTTGTCCACGTCCTCGCGCAGGTTGGCGATGATGTAGTCCTGGCGGTCCGGCGTGTTCTTGCCCATGTAGAAGGCCAGCAGTTCCTTCACACCCTTGCCCTCCTCGTATTCCACCGGATCGAGCCGCATGTCGGGGCCGATCATGAAGCCGAATTCGTCGGGTGAAATCTCGCCGAGGCCCTTGAAGCGGGTGATCTCCGATGATTTGCCGAGTTTGTCGATGGCCTTGCGGCGCTCGTCATCGTCATAACAATAGATCGTTTCCTTCTTGTTGCGGACTCGGAACAGCGGCGTTTGAAGAATGAATAGATGCCCGTCGCGGATCATTTCCGGGAAGAACTGGAGGAAGAAGGTGAGCAGCAGCAGGCGGATGTGCATGCCGTCCACGTCGGCATCGGTGGCGATCACGACCTTGTTATATCTCAACGCCTCGATGCCATCCTCGATGTTGAGCGCGGCCTGGAGCAGTGCGAACTCCTCGTTTTCATAGACGATCTTGCGTGGCAGGCTGAAGGTGTTGAGCGGTTTGCCGCGCAGGGAAAACACCGCCTGGGTTTCCACGTCGCGGGACTTGGTGATGGAGCCGGAGGCGGAGTCGCCCTCGGTGATGAAGAGGGTGGATTCTTCGCGGCGCTTATGCTTCGAGTCGAAGCGGATGCGGCAGTCGCGCAGTTTCTTGTTGTGGACTTTTGCCTGCTTGGCGCGTTCGCGGGCGATTTTCTGCACGCCCTTGAGGTCCTTGCGCTCGCGCTCGGCGGCCTGGATGCGCTTGCCGATGGCCTCGGCCACCTGCGGGTTCTTGTGCAGGTAGTTGTCGAGATTGGTCTTGAGGAAATTCCCGATGAACGTGCGAAGCGATTCGCCGTTCGGGACGATGGTGGTGGAGCCGAGTTTGGTTTTCGTCTGGGACTCGAAGACCGGTTCGACGATGCGCACGCACACCGCCGCCTCGATGCCGGCGCGAATGTCCGCCGGATCATACTGCTTTTTATAGAAACCGCGGATGACCTGGACGAGCGCCTCACGGAAGGCGGCGAGGTGAGTGCCGCCCTGCGAGGTGTTCTGGCCGTTGACGAAAGTATAGTATTCCTCGCTGCTCTCGGCGGTATGGGTGAAGGCGATCTCGATGTCCTTGCCGACGAGATGGATCGGCAGATAGAGCGCCTCGTTTTCCATTTCCTCGCGCAGCAAATCCAGCAGTCCATCCTTCGAGCGGAACTTCTTGCCGTTGAAAACCACGGTCAGCGCCGGATTCAGGTAGGAATAATAACGACACATCTTCTCGACGAAGGGCTCCTTGTATTTCGCCTTGGCGGGAAAGATCGAGCGGTCGAGCTCGAAAGCGAGCCGCGTGCCGTTCGCACCGTCGTCGCGGCGCGGGTGTTTCATGTCCACCGTGAGCATGCCTTTGGAAAACTCCAGCGCCTTGGTCTCGCCCTCGCGCCAGGCCTGGATCTCGAAGAAGTCGGAAAGCGCGTTCACCGCCTTGATGCCGACACCGTTGAGGCCGACGGATTTCTTGAACGCCTCGCTGTCGTATTTCGCGCCGGTGTTGATCTGGGCGGCGCAGTCGAAGAGTTTTCCCAACGGAATGCCGCGCCCGAAATCGCGCACTTCCACCCGGCCTTCCTCGTCGATCTCTACCCGGACCTCCCTGCCGTAGCCCATGATGTGCTCGTCGATCGAGTTGTCGATGGCCTCCTTGAGCAGGATGTAGAGGCCGTCGTCGGGCGATGAGCCGTCGCCGAGCTTGCCGATATACATGCCGGGGCGCATGCGGATGTGTTCGCGCCAGTCGAGGGATTTGATGTCTGCTTCGGTGTAGTCTGCGGCCATGGGTAAGATGCTTCGGAGTTCCTAAACGGTTGCCGCCCGGGGCGCAAGGGCGGGAATCGTCAAGGGTTCCGCGGGTCTCCAGCCCGCCCCATCATTCAGGACTGCGTGGCTTTCGCGAAATCCCTGTCTCCTCAACCTCGCCGAGGTGAAGGTGCGATGGTGCCACATCAATCACCGAGCCTTGTTGTGCTTCATCCTCAAGCAATCCGGGCTAGCCGCCATATCCGACTGCCTTTCGGTTTTCAACGAAATGACGAAGGAGCCCTTGGGCTTCACGCGCAACCACATCGGCGGCGGCGACCTCAGCGGCTGGACCTGGCTGGCGGGCCTGCGGATGGCGCTCTAACTGATTTTTAAAACGACGCGGTGGCGCGCCTTGCCGGCCCGCAAGTGGTCGAGCGCGGCATTCACCTCATCCATCGGGAAGGTTTCGGTGACTGGCGCGATGCCGTGGCGTGCGCAGAATTCCAGCATGGTGGCCACCGTGGCTGGTGAGCCGAGCGGCGAGCCGGAGAGCGATTTGCGCCCGCCGATCAGCGCGAAGGCGGGCACCGGCACCGGTTCGAGCAC
>JBGSUP010000335.1:0-15545 GCA_041753485.1 Akkermansiaceae bacterium | reverse complement strand
CGCTGACGGCGGCATGGGCGATCTTGATGGCGTCCTGCCACCGCTATGATGCCTGATGCCATGAGGCCTCCGCGCGATTTGGGCTTACCAAAACCCGACCCAAGCGTGCGAGACCTCACGGCAGCGGATTCCTCTCCTTGCCCCTGAAAATTCGTTTTGCCGGGGAAAGCCATACCCTGCGATCCAAGTCTCCACAGCCCCAGCCTCATTCCATGACCTCACCAATTCTCAAGCGCGGCATCGTGGCCGCAAGATCGTTCACCCTTGTTTCGGCGCTTGCGCTGGGCATGGCCGGATGCGGCGGCGGCGGCGGCGGTGGGGGCAGCGATGACGTCAGAACCCAGCCCGCACCGCAGACTTTCAATGGACTGCTGCTCACTCTCTGGGCTTCGGGAGTCCAGCTCACCTTCATCCGTGCCGAGGGTGATGCGTTGACTTCCGTTGAAACGGGTGCCGTCACCATGCGGGAGAATCCGCTCAACGTGGTGGGTGTGGACTCGACCGGGGCACCGAGCACGCTTCGGCCATCGAGATCGATCTCCGGTGCGCGCTACACCTACCAGCGCACCTCGCCCGAGGCCGGCGTGATCACCATCACGGGCAACGGATCCGGAACTCCGTTCAATCCCGGGATTCCGCCTGTATCAGCCAATTACTTCACCACCTCGTTCACCCGCACCTACAACCTGCTGTTCGGCACCGATGGATCAGTCATCACCGGCGTGAGCGTCAACGACTCCAGCGCCACGATTGGAGAGGAAGCTCCTTTCCCGGGCATTCTCTGGACCGGAGCGGTATTGCAGGTTTTCGGCAGTGGCTCGGTTCCGATCGGTTGGAGTCTTCAGGCCTCCCAAGGGGTCAATTTGCCAAAATTGTATCCCACGGGGGTGAATCTGGAGCGCTTTGAAATCACACCGAACGACCTTGCCCAGCCCTTGGTGGGTTATCAGTTCCTGCAAAGCTCGTTCACCCGTTTTTCGGATGCCTTGGGTGACTTCATCGAGCAGGGGGTTGGCAACAAGGATTTGCCGCCCGACCCGACGCTCACGCTCATCAATTTCGACTACCAACCCGATCCCAACACAACCAACCGTGCCAGGATCCGGATTTTCGAGGGCTCCCAGCCGACGGTTATTTACGACATGACCTTCCTCGACCTGGAAAAGGGCACTTACGTCCGGGAGGATGGCAGCACCGGAACCTTTGAGTTTCCGTTCCTGGACTGATGCCACCCGCATGGTTCACCGAGTGCTCGCATCGCCGCCTGTTGGCACTTGTCGGCTGCGGGGCTTTGGGTTCGTGCTCGGCCAGCGGCCTGTTCAAGGAATTGCAGGTTGAGCAGGCGGCCATCGCCAGCGAGACCAGCCGGATTGCAGGCAACTCGCGGAGCAGTTCCTCGCTCACTTGGAAACAGGCCAAGGACCGCCTGCTGAGGGAGGATCTGTCGCTGCGCCAGGCGGATGCCCGTCTGGCTGAAATCAAACGCCAGCGCGAGGACCAGTGGAAGGAATGGCTGCCGCGTCCGACTTTTTACCTCAATCTGCAGAAAAGCCTCAGTGAACTCAGTGACTTCTCCGGGGAGGACCTTTCCGCCTCGTTTTATGCACCGCTCACCATTCCCAATCCGTGGGCGCAAACTGCGAAGGCATACCAATACGCCCTGCAGGAGGTGCAGGCGACCGACAACCTGGAACTGAGCCGCCGCCGACTGGTTATTTCGCTCTATCGCAGCTTCGCCGAGTGGGAGCGCATCGGCCAGGAGCAGCGGACGGGTGACACGGGCTCCGTGGAGGAGCAGGTGCGGTTCGCGCTCCGTGCCCGTGAGACCGAGGTGGTGGCGGACGAGCGCCGGCAGCTCTATCGCTCGCAGTTCTCCCGAATGTTGAATCTGCCGGGAACCGATGTCACCCCGCGGGTGGATACCCTGCCGGTGATCGACTATGAAGCCGAGCTCGGCCGACTGGTTCCGGGGAAAAACTATGGTCACCTCGCCACACGGCTCGCTTCCTATGAAATCCAGGCCGCCTTGTTACGCCGCAAGGGGTATCGCTTCGTCCAATGGCCGTCGCCGAATTTCAATGCCAGCGTCCCGGCCGTCTATGATTCCCGCCGCGAGGGTTCACAGTTCATTGACGACGGGGAGCAGATTTCCTTGTTCGGTTCGTGGGCGAAGTCCTTCGACTTGAGCGGGAACGAGGCGGCCAGCATCCAATCGGCTGAGGAAAACGTCAGTTTTGTGCGAGACTCGCTGCGCATCAAACTCGACGCGGAAGGCCGCACCTGGGACCGCTTGCAAAGCCGCTACCGCAGCCTGGTCGAGAAACGGGCGCTGCTGCGCGAGCGGCTTGCCGCCATCCTGCGGGGCATGGGATCCGCCGGCGAGGAACTCGATGACGCGCGGACGATGATGGCTGATCTCGAGAATTTGGAGCGTGCCAAAAGGGAGCTCGATGTGGAAGTCTGGCTCTGGGATGACAAGGCTTGGAAATGATCTGATGACGAGATTGCTGATGATCGCGCTGTGCGGCGGGTGGCCGTTGGCAGCCGTGGCGGAAGCCCCGGCCATCGCGGTGAAACCCCTCGCATCCTACCCTCTGCTCGACCGGGTCTGGCTGGGCGCCTTTGGCGGGGAGGTTCAGGTCAATCCCCGCGCGGAACTCACTGCAGTCCGGAGCGGGGAAATCCAATGGCGCTTTGACGATGGGGATGAAGTCAAGGCGGGGGTGGCTGTTGCTCTGGCGGCTGCCGAAAACGTCCGGCAAGCGGCCGCCCAACTTGCCCTCGATGAATCCGCGCTCGCCGTGAAACTCAGGAACGCCGAATGGGCGCACGCTGAGCAGACAATCGGGCAGCAGCGCCAAATGGAGGAACTCCAGGCGCGTGTCGCGAAACTCGTGCTGACACCGAAAGAACGCAAGTTGCTGGGGGCCGATCTCGCGCTGCGCCTTGCGGAGGAGCGCCGGAAGCTCGAGGGGCAGCTCGCCGCACTTCGTGATAAAAACGACCCGCAGTTCCGCGCCGAGGAACTGCGGATCGAACAGGAACAATTGCGCCAGGATCTCGAGCGCGCACGCACGGAGCATCTCGAATTGGTCCGCGCGGCGGAAATCCCCGCACCACATGACGGATTGCTGCGGATTCTCAAAACCGGCCAGGTGCGTGCCAACGACATCATCGGCACCGTGGAACGCCGCGGAAAAGCCACCGTCACCGTGCAAGTCGTCGATCCTGAAATCCGCGCGGAAAAGCCGGAGTCGCTTGCCATCGCGGTCGCCAGTCCGACCGGCGAACTCTTGCCCGGCAGTTTTTCGCATCTCGAGCGCCTGCCCGGAACCCGGCTTGGCCCGGTTGGCTACCACTTCACGCTCGACGCCACCGGACAGGCCACGGCGGCCGATGAATTGTCAGGCGAGCGGATGGTCACGCTTTACAAGCTGCTCGGGCGGCAGGCGCGGGTCATTCCCAAGGTGGAATTCCTGTTCGCCCATCCGGCGGAGATCCAACGCCTCGGTTGGGCCGGTTTTCTCCGCGGCATCTGGCCGCAGGCGCGCATCATTCACATCGGGCCGCGTTCCGTCGCCCTCATCGAACAGGAATGAATATCAGCTGCCATGCCTTGAGATATGCTTATCCGGGTGCCGAAACTCCGGTGCTCGATGGCTTGGATTTGGTCATTAGCCCGGGAATCACCTTGTTGAAGGGATATTCGGGCTGCGGCAAAAGCACCTTGCTGCGCCTGCTCGGCGGCTTGATCCAGCCGGATGCCGGGCGTGTCGATGCCCCGCATCTCCCGCCGCCCGGTTCCCGCGATTTCCTCAGAAAATCCTTCGCCATGGTCTTCCAGGAACTCAATCTGCTGCCCTTGGCGTCGGTGTGGCGCAATATCGAACTGTCTTGCCGCATCGCGGATGTGCCCGTCGAACAGGGCCGCGAATGGCTCCGCCTGCTTGGCATGGAGGACTATGCCCTGCGCAAGGTCGAAAATCTCTCAGGCGGCCAGAAACAGCGTGTCGCCATCGCCCGCGCCATGTCCAAATCCCCGGCCTTGCTGCTGCTCGATGAGCCGACCTCCGGGCTCGACGACGACAACACGGGCATCATCCTTGCCGCCATCCGCCGCTTTTCCGAAAAGGCGGACGCCATCTGCGTCATCGCCACTCATGACCATCGCATTGATCCAATCGCCCATGAACTGGTGGACTTCCATCGCCTTCTACCTGTGGCGCAATAGCATCCGGCGCTGGATCGAGCAACCGCTCGGCGTGCTGAGCAAGTGGGCGATTGCCGCGCTGATCGGAATGCTGGGTGCGGTGATGATTTCCGGCACCACGTTTCTCGGCGAGGAACTGGAGCGCCAGCTCGCCAGCCGGGACGCGCTTGCCGTCACCATCATGGAGATCGTGCCGCCAGACCAGGCGAGCATCCTGTTTTCACCCGATGATACCGAAGAGAGTGCCTGGGAGCGCCTGGCGGAGGAATCCCTGACCATCTATCAGGTAGCCGCCGCGGCGCGCATCGACGGCATGCGCGATGTGGCGGTGGCCGCCCTGCGCGACCCGGAGCGTTATGGTTATCCGGACACGGTGATCCTGCTGACCACGCGTCAACCTGCCGGCACCGTGGCCATCGCCACGATGGACAACCTGCGGGTCGAGGCCCTTGCCATGCCACCCCAAGGGCCCTTGATGGAGAAAATGATCGGCAAGGGGGAAATTCTCCTGGCCAGTGCGAGGCGGCTCGCCCCGCTGCTGCAGAAAGGGTTCACCCGCCAGGTCTTGATTCAGGCAAAGTCGCTTGAGGCGATCGAGCAGGCCCACCGGGTTTCGGATGCCCTGCAGAGCATCGAGCAACGCCGCGTCACCATCCGCTCGACGTTGCCGCTGCTGCTTCAACTGCGCGAAATCCGCAGTATCCAGGGCTATGTGTTGCTCGCCGTCGCCCTCGGTACATCGCTGGTGCTCGGCCTGATTTGTGGCGCGCTGGCATGGATGGAGTTCCGGGAAGAGCGCTACCTGCTTGCCTTGATCCGTTCGTTCGGCGTTGGCCGGGTGACCTTGCTGGTTCATGCGGTGGTGGAAAACTGCCTCGTGGCCGTGACCGGCCTGCTGCTCGGCCTGGTGCTGTTGACGGCGGTGGTCGGCCACGCGGACTTGCGGGCGATGAAGCTTGGCTGGCTGGGCGGCCCCGGTCTGGTGGGCGGTGACTGGGTCTGGGTGCTGGTGCTTGGTGCCTTCTGCGGCGGGCTGCTGTCCTGCATCCCGGTCGGCATCGGCCTGCGCAAACCGCTGGGGCTGGTGCTCAAGTGACGGCCGATCTTGCGCCTTGCCTCCCCGGCTCCCGGCGGTGCATGCTTTTCCCATGCACGTGATGGCGCTGACGGGTGGAATCGCTTCCGGAAAATCGACGGTTTGCCGGTTTCTGCGCGAGTTCCTGCCGTCGATCGTGATTTTCGATTGCGACACCGCGGTGCACCGGATTCTGGAAGGCGATTCCGAGGTAGCTGCGATCATTGCGGAAGCCTTCGGGGATCAGGCCTTGGACGCCCAAGGTCGGATCGACCGGCATTTTCTCCGCGGCCGGGTGTTTGCCGATGAGGCGGCGCGGCTCCGCTTGGAGGCGATCCTGCATCCCCTGGTGAAACAGGAATGTCTTGCTTCCCTCGATGCGGCTGCTACACGGGGCGCGGAGCTGTTCGTCGCGGATGTTCCGCTATTCTTTGAAAAGGGCTTCGATTTCGGCCAGGACCAGGTGCTGGTCGTCGCATCGTCCCGCGCCACCCAGATCCAGCGGCTCAAGGCACGCGGCGGATTCGAGGATGCGCTGATCGACTCGATTCTCTCCGCCCAGCTCCCGGTTCAGGAAAAAATGTCCCTCGCGGATGTGGTTTTCTGGAACGAGGGTCCGCAAGCCGTCATCCGCTCTCAAATCCGTCGTTTCGCCCAAGCATTTCTCATGAGTCTCACCCCTGAATCCGAAACCGGCGAGTCGCAAGGCTCCGCCGCCGTCGCGCTGCCCATCTCCGTCCCGGTTTCCATCGACATCAACCAATTCCGCATGAAGACGCTTTCCGAGCTTCAGGCGATGGCCGAGTCGCTGCCCGCGCGCATCCAGGGCGGCATTCCCAAAAGCCAGTTGGTCTATGAACTCCTGTGTTTCTATAGCCACGAGGGCGTCGGCATGGTCTGCGAGGGCGTGATCGAACAAGCGAAGGACAACTTTGCGATGATCCGCGATCCGCAACGCAGCTTCCGCCCGGGCCCGGATGACATCCACCTCGGCTCCAATCTCATGCGCGATCTCGGCCTGCGCGTCGGCCAGATGGTCAAGGTCCGCGTCCGTGCTCCCCGCGAGCGTGACAAATACCTCTCCGCTCCCGAAGTGCTGGAAGTCGAGGGCATCCCGGTCGCCGACTACCATCCGCCAAAGGAATTCGACCGGCTCACACCTTTGTTTCCCGACCAGCGTATCCACCTGGAAGGCGAAGGTCCGGATTTCCTCGGGGTGCGCGTGATCGATCTGATCGCCCCGCTCGGCAAGGGCCAGCGCGGCATCATCGTCGCCCCGCCGCGCGGTGGCAAAACCATCCTGCTCAAGCAAATCGCCCGCTCGATCCGCCTTAATCATCCCGATGCCGAGCTGATCATCCTGCTACTCGACGAACGCCCGGAAGAAGTGACCGACTTCGAGGAAACCGTCGGCTCGCGCGTGTATGCCTCCACCTTCGATGAATCCCCGCGCCGCCACGCCCAGGTGGCGGATCTGGTGATCGAGCGTGCCAAACGCCTGGTCGAAACGGGCAAGGATGTGATTCTCTTGTTAGACAGCCTCACCCGCCTCGCCCGCGGCCACAACTCCGCGATGCAGGGCAGCGGCCCGATCGGTTCCGGCGGCGTCAGCCCGGTGGCCCTGCAAAAGTCCCGCAAGTTCTTCGGCACCGCCCGCAACGTCGAGGAGGGCGGCTCGCTCACGATCCTGGCCACCGCGCTGGTGGAAACCGAAAGCCGCCTCGACGACGTGGTTTTCGAGGAATTCAAGGGCACCGGCAACATGGAAGTCCGCCTCGACCGAGAACTCGCCGAGCGCCGCGTCTTCCCCGCCATCCACATCCCGCAGTCCGGCACCCGCAATGACGACCGCCTCTATCACCCGGACGAATTCCTCAAGGTGGTGGATGTCCGCAAACAACTCGCCGGCCTGCCGATCGGCGATGCCATCGAAACGCTGCTCACCAACTTGAGGGGCACCAAGACCAACGCCGAGCTGCTGCTGCGCGGCCTGCGGTGAAACGTGGCGGCGCTTTGCAAGCGCCATGCCCCGCAAGAGCGATGGCAGAGGCACGCCGCCTCACGGCTCGCACCCCTTCAGTGCACGTCGCGTTCGCTCCTGTCTATCCCGCTCTGCGGTATTCGCCATTGCCGGCAAACGTATATCTGCATTGGCTCAAAATCACCTCTGATTCTCTTGTGTGGTCACCCTACCGGAAGCGGTGATCGCCACATCCGCCCTTGCGGTGCGGGCCGGGTCCGGGTTGAATCCCGCCCTGCCGGCATGTATCTGCTGAAAAAAGTCATCCAAATCCGCGAAAACTCGCATCCGGATCACGAAAAGCCGTTTCTCGACCACCTCGAGGACCTGCGGGTGATGATCACGCGGATCGTCATCACGCTGGTGGTTTCGATGGTGATTTGTTTCACCTTCCAGAAGCAATTGATGGAAGTGCTGCGTCGGCCGGTCGAGCAGGTGTGGATCACCCAGCTGGAGGCGAAGCTGCCGCAGACCACCGAGCAGGCGCCGCGACCGCTGGATGTGGACCGTTGGGAGGAGGCGAAATCCCTCGAACACGCGGCCGCCGGGCTGGATGCCGCGCAACGTGGGTTGTTCTATCAGGCGGGCGACCCCGAGCTGGTTTTCCACGCCAAGGCAGTGGCCCTGCTGCGTGCGGCGCTCGCACTGCCGGAAGCGAGGCGCGCGGCATTCATCGAGTCCCTCGATGTCTCGCAAGACCTGAAAAAGCAGGTTGCGGCGCTGGTGAAAACCGCGCCCAGCCCGGAGGTGGACACCCGCGGGAATCTGAGGCTGATGTCCGCCCTGAAGCCGACGGAGACCTTCATGCTCTCGATGAAGCTGTCGTTTTTCGCCGGCATCATCCTGGCGTTTCCGCTGCTGCTGATGTTCGTGCTGCAATTCATCCTGCCCGGCCTGCATGCGAATGAAAAACGCGTGCTATGGCCGTCGATGCTGGTCGGATTCGGCCTGTTTCTCGGCGGCGTGTTGTTCGCCTACTATGGCGTGTTGCCGCGCGCGCTGACGTTTTTCTACGAATGGAGCGGCAGTCTCGGGGTTTCCAACGACTGGCGGATTGGTGAATACATTTCCTTCGCCACCCAGTTCACGCTGCTCTTCGGTTTGTCCTTTGAGCTGCCGGTGGTGGTGATGGTTTTCGTGAAACTGGGCCTGCTGAGTTACGAGACGATGTCCAAGACGCGGTCCTACGCGATTCTCGCTATTTTCGTCACCGCCGCCGTGCTCACGCCCACGCCGGACGTGTTCACCCTGCTGCTCATGGCGCTGCCGATGATCCTGCTTTACGAGATCTGCATCTGGCTGGCCTGGTTGGACCGCCGGAAGAGCCGTCTCGCGGAAGAACAGGAGTCGCGTGAACGCGAGGAGCGGCTTTTGACCGATGACGGCGATCCAGCCAACGCGGAAATTCCGGCCGATCCATACGCGCAGCACGACCCTCACGCCGCCGAGGCCGGCGACGACGGCTGGACCGATGAATACCCGCAGCAGGATTTTCACAATGACATGGAGCTGCCGGAAATCCCGCCACGTGCCGGCAAGCCGGACGACGAGACCAAACCTCAGAACGACCCCTGATGCGCCCGCCCGCCAGCACCCAGGATGCAAGTGCCCGCTCGCCTTTCGCCGGCTGTGCAATTCTGATCGCCGCCCTGCTGGTGATGCTCTTCCTGATCGTTTTTTCGACCTTTACCTTGTTCCGGCAGTTCAACGAGATCGCCAAATTCACTGCGGAAAAGCCCGTTGAGCTTGAGATTTCACCACTGGATAACCAGGAAGCGGCGCTCAACGCCCTGGCCGAGCGCCTCGAATCGTTCCGCCAACAACTCGCCGGGGATGCGGAGACCTCGCTCGCGCTCAGCCCCGCCGAAATGAACCTCGCCATCGCCGCCTACGAGCCCTTCAAGGACCTGCGCGGCACTTTCCGGATTCTCAGTGCCGAGGGCGACACCCTGCGCATCGCCATTTCCTTCCCGCTCAACGGCAAGCCCAGGCTCACCCGCAAGGGCGAATCCGGCTGGATCACCTCCGATTCCCGCTACCTCAACGGCACGCTCGTCGCCCGGCCCACCCTGCTGAAACGCGAGATCGTGCTGAAACTCGACGACCTCGAAGTTCCGGGTGCGGCCGTGCCCGGCGAGTTCATCGGGCAAATGTCACCCTACCGGATCACCGAACGCTACCTCATGCACCCCGAACTCGGCCCTGCCATGGCGGCGCTCACCCACGTCGCCATCGCCGATGGGCACCTGGTCCTCACCCGCGTTCCGGGAGAGGCTCCCGCAGACGCCATCAGCGATGCGCAGGTGGATTCCGCAAGCGGCCGGTTTTTCAAGATTCTCGGCATCGCGGCCAGCCTGTTCCTGGTCTTCGCCGGCATCGTCGTCTTTTCCGGACTGCGTGCGAAATCCGCGCGCAATTGAAATTCACGGAAATCTTTTGCATGAATCCGGCGTCCGGCTTCGTTAAAAACTCACTTCCCATCTATGCCATGAAACCGATTCCATCCAGCGCCTTGTTTCTCAGCCTTGCCCTTGCTACCTGGTCACCTGCCAAGGAGGCCGCGCCGGAGGCGGTAAAACCGGAGGCGGCCGCACCCGCCATTGCGGCTTCCGAACCCATAAACCCGGAACTCGAAGCCAAGCGCAAGGAACAGGAAGCCCTGGCCACCGACAACAAACTGCAAGCCGAACGCCTGACCCAAGCCACCAATGCGATGCGCGCCGAGGTCACCCGCCTCAAACTCGAGCGCGAGCTCATGGCCGAAAAACTCGCGCTTGAAGACGCCCGGCGGCAAACCGCCCTCAAGCAGGAACTCGCCCAACTGGAGGCCGATAAGGAACGCATCACCCGTGAGGGCGAACTGTCGAAAGTCCGGGCTGAAAAACTCACCAATGAACTCAAGGTCGTCCAGACCGAGGCGGCCCTCGAGCTCACCCGCCTCCAAAACGAAATCGCTCGCATTGAAACCGAAGACAAACGCGGCACCTACGCCGATTCGAAGCCGGTCTATCTCAAAAATCCGCTGCGGGGCGACGGCACCCTCGTGATTTCAGACCGCAGGATTCCCCTCAACGGTCCGATCACCACCGCGACTGCGGATTTCATCACCAACCGCATCGACTACTGGAACAACAAGGACCGCGAGCTCCCGATCTTCATCGTCATCGATTCCTCTCCCGGTGGTTCGGTGATGGCCGGCTACCGCATCCTCAAGTCGATGGAGGCCAGTGACGCGCCGGTGCATGTGGTCGTGAAATCCTTCGCCGCCTCGATGGCCGCCGCCATCACCACCCTCGCCAAGGAATCCTATGCCTATCCGAATGCGGTGATGCTCCACCATCAGATCAGCTCGCAGGTGATGGGCCAGTTGAACCTCACCCAGCAGCGCGAGTTCCATGAGGAAAGCACCCGCTGGTGGATCCGCTTTGGCACCCCCATCGCCGATAAAATGGGCGTCACCACCGATGAACTCATCAAACAGATGTATGCCCGCTCATCCAGCGGCGACTGGACCGAATTCGGCGAGGACGCGCAGAAGCTTAAGTGGGTGAATCACATCGTCCAGGGCATCGATGAAACGTCGTTCACCAAGGACCCGGACGCGGCCCCCGCCGCCGGCTCCCCGTCACCCGTCACCCGCCCGACCGCCGCCGAGGAAGTCGATTCCAGCGGCAGGCCCTTCGTCTGGCTGCCCCGCCTCGATCCCAAGGACGTGTATTTCATCTACAATCCAGACGGTTACTACCGCACCCGCTGATTTCCATTCAGGTCTTGAAATCCCGGGTTTGGAACGCGAGCCAACCGATGGTGAACAGGCTGATATTAAGCCCGAAGAGAAAGGCGTAGGATTCGATCACTTTCGGCCACGACAGGTGATGTTCCATCAGGAAAACCCAGGCACTCATCCGCCAGGTGATGAAGTAGCTCTCATAGGGTTTGAAGAAGGGAAAACCCTGGAGGATCATGTCCACGAACAAGATCGTCAGCGTGATGATCGTCGCCGCCGCGGGCTTGATTTTGAAACACGAGAACATGAAGGCGATCGAGGACAGCGTGATCATGCTCAGGCCGATGCCCGCCGCCGAGAGCGCCAATCGCGACGCGCCTTCCCACCATTCCGGGTAGGCGGCGAAAACCTTCATTTTCGGCTCCATGACGAACAATCCGCCCTCCCAGCCGACCGCCGCCACCGCCATCAGGTAGCCGGAGACGCCGACGAAGAACACGAAGCTGAAGGTGTAGAGCGAGACGGCGGCATATTTCACTAACAACAGCCGCAGCCGGCTGACCGGCCGCGCGAAGACCAGCCTCAGGTTGCCGTCCTCGTTTTCCTTCGCCACGATGTCGCCCGCCACCAGCGCGAAATAGATCGATCCCAGTAAAAACATGCTCAGCAGCATGATCGTGAAGGTAATCGTCAGCGAGCTGTAGTAAGTGCCGAATTCCAGGCCATTGCGCTCCATCAGCCCGCGCATGTGGTTCTGGCTGCGCTCCAGCTTGTAAACAAACAGGATCAGCGCCTCCATGATGAGGAATGCGCCGTAGCCCATCCAGGTGCGCGGGCGGGCGAAGAGTTTGCGGAGCTCGCCGCGGAGTTGTTCGAGAAAAAGCATGCGGGTGGTGGCCTTGCGTGCCGTATCCATACACCCGAACCGCGAAAATCAAAGCGCCCTTGCACGAACTCCCCGTCCCTCGCCGGCGGCCACCGCCCGCCAACATGCTTCCACACTTGAAACTCCAGCACGCCCGGCCACCCTTCACCCGCATGCGTCTTTCCCGCCTCACCGCCTGTTTCAGCATCTGCCTCCTCGTTGATCCCGCCGCCGCGGAATTCCTGCTCGCACGCGAGCGACCGCAAATCGAGTCTCCGGCGCTCAGGGAGGCCAGCGGCCTTGCCGTCTCGCCGCGTGATGATCGCTTCCTCTGGGCCATCAACGACTCGGGTGCTTCCGCCGAACTCCAGCTTTTCACGGCCGACGGCACATCGCGCGGCCAAGTCAAAGTCCCCGACACCCGAAACATCGACTGGGAAGACCTCGCATCCTTCATTCTCGATGGAAAATCCTGGCTCCTGATCGCCGATACTGGCGACAACCAGGCCGTCCGCAAAACCGTCACCCTCCACATCATCGGCGAACCCAAGCTGCCAACCGAAGGCAGGAATCTAGCAGGCAATGCGGCAGCCGGCTGGCGCATCGACTTCACCTACCCCGGCGGACCGCGGGATTGCGAGGCGGTCGCGGTCGATACCGCCCGGGAAAAAATCCTGCTCATCAGCAAACGCACCAGCCCCCCCGAAGTTTACGAAGTGCCGCTGCGTGCTGCAAAAAAGCGGGGCCCCGTCGTCGCCACCCGGATCGGCCAAGTCGTCACCGATTCTCCCGCCGCAAGGCTGGTCCCCTTCGCCACTCAACCCGTCGGCATGGACATCAGCGCCGACCATTCGCTCGCCGCCATCGTCACCTATTACGGGGTGTTCCTGTTTCCCCGGCAACCCGCGGAATCCTGGGCGGAGGCCTTCGCCAAAAAACCGCGAATCCTCGCCCCTCACGGCTTGGCGCAAGCCGAAGGCCTCGCCATCTCGAAGGATCGCCAGACCATTTTTGTCGTCTCCGAAGGCAGGAACCCGCCGCTCGCCCGTTATCAATATCCCGCCATTTCCAACCACGGCCGGAACTCAGCCGGCACCGGAGCCTCAAACTGATGGCGCCTGCCGCTGACCGGATGCTCGAAGGATAGTTTCCACGCGTGCAGCATCAGCCGCTCTGGCAGGGCCGGGTTTTTCGAGGGCTTGCCATAGATCGGATCACCCACGATCGGGGTTCCCTTGTGATGCAGATGGACGCGGATCTGGTGGGTGCGCCCGGTGTGGAGATGGCAGAGCACCAGGGCTGTCAGGGTGGCGGCGTCGCTGGCGAGCATCTCGTAATCGGTGATGGCGGTCTTGCCGCCGGGCGGATTGACCACCGCCATCTGCTGGCGGTTCACCGGATGGCGGCCGATATGGGTGAAAATCGTGTCCTTTGCCGGTTTCGGAATGCCCTGGGTCACCGCCAGATAGAGCTTCTCCATCGTGCTGCGCGCGGAAAACTGACTGACCAGCGATTGGTGGGCGGCGTCGGATTTGGCGACGACCAGACATCCGGAAGTGTCCTTGTCGAGGCGGTGGACGATGCCCGGCCGCTCGACCCCGCCGATGCCGGAAAGCCGGCCCCGGCAATGGTGCAGCAGCGCGTTGACCAGGGTGCCATCGGGATTTCCCGGTGCCGGATGCACCACCATGCCCGGTGCCTTGTTGAGCACGACGAGTTCGTCGTCCTCGTAAAGAATATCGAGCGCAATGTCCTGCGGCGCGGCATCCAGCGGCACCGCCTCGGGGATGGCGATGGCGATGAGATCGCCGGCTTTCACCGCATCGCGCGGCTTCGCCGGCTGGCGGTTGACGAGGATGTGTTGCTCGCGGATGAGCACCTGGATGCGCGAGCGCGAGAGGTCCGGCAGGCGGGTGGCGAGAAACGCATCGAGACGCTCGGCAGGGGCATCGGCACGAATTTCCACGGCAGCAGTGTCTGCGGCGGAAAATGATGCCGCAAGGTTCAAGTTCGGCACGAGGTCCCTTGCTTTCCCGCGGAAATCTCCCCAATCCGCCCAATCCCGGTCCCTGCCGAACCCAGATCTGAATCCCTTCCGTGTCATCCGTGGTAAAAACCCGTCGAATTTGGCGTCCAACTCCGGATTCTGGGTTGATCTGTGGGTTCTATTTTTGACTGCGGGTTCAAGGGCCTCACCGGGAAAACAATTTCCCGGCAGCAGGGTCGATTGCATTGACAGGGCGGGCTTCTGCCAGTTAGGGACTCGTTGCACCATGACCACACCAGCATCTTCCCAGTCAGACGCCCAGGCACTATCAGCGAGCCGGGGATGGCTCATCATCGGAGGGATTCTTTCGATCGTCGTTGGTTTCATCGCCATGGGCAGTCCGTATTTGTTTTCGATTCTCATCGCGCAGTGGCTTGGCATCGCCGCGCTGGTCATCGGGGTGATTTCGCTGGTCATGGCGATTTTTGGAAAACACACGGGTCACCGGTTTGCAGAGGGTCTTTCCGGCGTGATCCGGATCATTGCCGGCATCATCTTGCTGCGTTGCATCGGCTCAAGCGTGGCAATCATCACCTTGATTCTTGCCGGCTACCTCGCAGCGGAGGGCGTCGTCGCCATCCTCGGCGCGCTGAAACTTCGCGGCAACGCGGGCTGGGTCTGGACCCTCGTCAACGGCCTCGCCTCGCTGGTCTTGGGTCTCATGGTCTTTTCCCGCTGGCCGGGCAATTCGGTCGCGATCCTGGGAATGCTTTTCGGAATCCACGCTCTTTTCAGCGGAGTTTCAAACCTGATGCTGGGTCTTTCCGCCAGGAGGTGACTGGCTTTGAGATTCGGAGATCGTCACTCGGCCAATCCCCAAAATCCGCCCTCGCGTAAATTCTCCATCCCACCAAAAAATCATCGATCCACGAATCTTATGAACTTCCCATCCGCCCGCCTCTCCATCATCGCCGCCGCCGCCACTTTCGCCCTTATGCCAAGTTGCGCGACGAATGACCCAATCACTCTCACAAACTCGGCGAATGCCAGTGCCTCGCAAATCACCCGTGATTCGCGGGCCGCACTTGCCTCGCTTTACTCCCAGAACCCGGGAGCCAGGGCGCTTGGCCGGAATGCACGGGCCATCCTCGTCTTCCCCTCCATCACCCGCGCGGGCTTCGTCTTCGGCGGCCAGGCCGGAAACGGAACGATGTTTAATAACAACGGCAGTGTCGCCGGGCATTTCCAAACAACCTCCGCGTCATGGGGCTTGCAAGCGGGCATCCAGAGCTTCGGCTACGCGCTGTTCCTGATGGATAACGACGCGGTCCGCAACGTCAACCGCAGCGGTGGCTGGGACATCGGTGGCAGCCCCAGCCTCGTGGTCGTGGACCGTGGCATGGCGACTTCTCTGAACACCACCACGATCGACCAAGGCACGTTTGCCTTCTTCTTCGACCAGCGCGGTCTGATGGCAGGTCTCGGGCTGCAAGGTTCCAAGATCACCCGCATCAATCCCGGGCGTTGATTGGCCTTTGATCATTTCAACGTTCTAGCAGCGCCTACCATCACCCACTGGTGTGCCGGAAGACTCAAAGTGACGGGCCGCGTCCTTACCGTGGTTGCTGCGTCTCGCAGCAATGCCCGCACCTCATGACATT
>JBGSUP010000334.1:0-1808 GCA_041753485.1 Akkermansiaceae bacterium | reverse complement strand
ACTGCCGACCCACACGCCGCCCTCCCGGTCCGCCGTGACGCAGGTGCCGCCATCTCCCGGCCAAGTGCCGCTGGCATCCACCTTGGTCCAGCATCCGTCGAGTTCCCGGGCCAGCTTGCCGTTTTGCAAGACCACCCAGAGCCCGCCCGCCTTGTCCTCGCAAACCGACCGCACCGAGTCCGATGGCAGGCCCGCCTCCCGGCCCAGCAGCACCATCGCGCTGGGCCGGATTTGATCCAAACCACCGCCATTGGTGCCCGCCCAGATGTTCCCCTCCGTATCCTCGTGCAGGCAATCCACCTCCTGATGCGAAGTCGGTGCCGTTTCCAACACCCCCTCCATGAACCGGAACAAGCCATCGCTTCCCGTGCCGATCCAAAGAGCGCCCCGATGATCCTCGAACAACACGCGCGGCGTGATGTTGGCGGGCAATCGTCCCACCTCCTCCGGTTCGCGACCCTCCCGGTATCTGAGGATCCGCGAGCCCGCACAGATCCACAGGCCGGACGAGGAGGCCGCGCCGATCTGCACGGCCTGCTCGTTAAGCGTCAGCATCGCCTTCAGTCCGCCCTCGCGGAATACCCCCACTTGCCGGCCATGCGCATACCAGACATCGCCCTTCGCATCGCAGACCACGCGGGTGCCGCCCGCTGCATGGGGAAACCCTTCGGCCTCGCCGAAACGGGTGCCCATTCCCGCCTTGATCCGGACCAAACCATTTGAAAAAGCCGCCCAGACCGCGCCCTCACGATCCTCCGCCAGCGACAGAACCTGTCGGTCCGGCAAACCTTCAGCAGGTCCGTAAGCCTGCGCCCCGTCCGGCCCCAGACAGACCACCTGCCCCCGCTCCATGCCGAGCCACAAGCGGTCACGATGGTCGAGAATCATCGCACGCACCACCCGGTTTGAAATCCCCGGCATTCTTGGCATCGGCATCTCGGTGAAGTTCGCGCCGTTGAAGCGCAGCACGCCTCCCCGGGTCGCCACCCACAGAAAGCCGTCACGGGTCTGAGCGATGCCCGTCACGCTGTTATCGGGAAGTCCGTCATCCGTCTGCCATGCCCGGTAGCGCCATGCCGGAACCTCTCCCACCGCCACGCCGCTCAGAAACACCAGCGCCCCCATCAGTGCCGGAATCACGGCGGCACGAACGCGGCATTGGAGCGAACCCATTATTCGAAACTAAGAGCCAACCACCCGCCCGGCAAGCGGAGATCTCGAGCGGTTCCCAGCCGCCTTCGCACGCACCGGAAATCAGTTGTTTCCGGGGTGGCGTCAAAGCGTGCGCCCGTGGCCTCTCAGCGCCAGCGCACTTGTTCCTCCATGAAAATTTCCGTGAGGCGGAAGCAGCGGCGGGAAAGTTCCCTGGCGTCGTTGTCGCTGATGAGTGCCACGCCTTCCTCACTCACTCCCGATAGGTAAATCTTCCATGCCAGCTTGGTGAGCGCGTCCGAATCGAACTTCGGCTGCGGCAACTTCGCCTGCGGTGCCGGGCAGGAGCTTGCTTGGCCGCATTTTTTGACGGGGATTGGAAATCCGGCGGCCCGCGGAGCATCGCTGGTGGAATCTGCGAATGGATCAGGAGATTGGCTTGGCGTTTATTCGCTCATGGGTCGCCGAGAGAGCGCCCGCCCAGCACCGGGCCGTCGGGAAAAATGCACTGCAATGTCAAGAGCCGCCCTGCGGAGATGCAGGACGGCTCTTGGAAAGCTTCGGCGGCGGGTTTTCTCAGATTCCGGCGGGGAGTCCACCGGCCATGAAGGCGAGATAAAGCACTGCGGCGGCGAGCAAGGTATTGATAATGGGCC
>JBGSUP010000333.1:0-1520 GCA_041753485.1 Akkermansiaceae bacterium | reverse complement strand
CAGGCATCTAGGATCCCGGCTACCGCCTGGTCCAGGCCTGCCTTGAATCCGGCACGCCGGTGGAAGTGCTGCCCGGACCGTCGGCGGTGATCACAGCCTTGATCGGCTCCGGATTCCCCTGCCATGCCTTCCATTTCGGCGGCTTTCTGTCGGTGAAATCCGGCAAGCGCCGCAGTTCCCTCAGCGCCGCGCTGGAGTCCGGCGAAACCGGGATTTTCTTTGAGTCGCCACACCGCTTGCTTTCGACCCTGGAGATTCTAACCGAGATTGATCCCGCCGCGCGCGTCTGTGTCGCCCGCGAGTTGACGAAAAAGTTCGAGACCTATCACCGTGGCAGCGCCGCGGACTTGCTCGCCCATTTCACGGCGCATCCGCCGCGGGGCGAGATCGTGCTGCTCGTGCATGCGTCCGGCTGCAGGGAAGCTGGCACTTAGCGCCGTCACCCTGCTTTCACAAGAGCGCGGCGCATGACTTACTGCGATTCCAGCTTCCTGCTTGCGCTCTTGCTACCGGGCGATTTCTTCCACCCGCACGCGGCGCGGCTGGCGGTGCGTTTCCGCGAAAGCATCCCCTTCACCCTGCTTGCCGAGCTTGAAGTTGCCAACACCATCCGGCGGGCGTTGAGGGAAAAAGCCATCACCCAGGCGGAGCATGACGCGGCATTCAGACAGATCGAAGCGGACTTAACGGATGGCATTCTTGCCCGGCGGGACACTCCACAGGCCGAGCTTTACCGCATCGCCCGTGAGCTGTCCGAGCGGCACACGCCATCCATTCCAGCGCGTTCCCTGGACATACTACAAACCGCATCGGTCATTTTGTTAGGCTCGGACTCGCTTCACACCCTCGACTTGCGGCAGCGGCAGCTTGCCAAGAGGCTGTCTGAAAATGGCAGGGACCGACTCTCCGAGCGGTCCGGCGCATGGCAAGAGAACGCAATCGCCCATGAAAATGCTTAAAAATCAAATCATGGCATATCGTTCACATCTCATTCTCGCGGACCGCCCGGAGGATCGGTCCCTGCCTTCGACAATATTCAGACAGCCTCCAAGGCTTGCGGCCTGAAAGTCCACCCGGCAACCATGCCGAAACCTCCCGCCAAGTGACAGCAGGCGGAGCGGTTGGCGCGGTTTGCCGAGCCATGCCCGCCCCTGGATCGGCATCCCGAAATTCCGGCGGCCATGCGGGAGCGTGTCCCGCCGGCGATCATCCTTGAATCCGCAGTTGAGAGTTCAGTTTGACTCAGTAGCTTGATGGATTTGTGTTCGTCCATCTCTGCTTCGCTTCGATTGTGGTTTTAAGAGCGGGACCAAGGTTCATGGCTCAATCCCCGCTTGGCCGAGGGTCGCGCTGGCCAAAACGGGCGGCGAGTGCTGAAATCACCAGACTGCTTATGGAGTCATCGGCAAGCCGCGCAAGTTGCCATGCCCGCTCGGCATCCGCGGCCCGGACGGCGATGAGCGCGTAGTGCGCCGCGCCAAGCGAATGGTCGGCCATGTGGGCGGTGGCCGCCGCATGGC
>JBGSUP010000332.1:0-9029 GCA_041753485.1 Akkermansiaceae bacterium | reverse complement strand
GCGGCCCGTTTCTCGATGCCGGCGGCCGCCTGATCGACCGCTGGGGCACGCCCTACTTCTTCCACGCGCTCTCTGGCAAGCGCATGGAAATCCTTTCCGCCGGCCCCGACGGCGAGTTCCACACCGCCGATGACCTCTGCGGCGAAGAGTGATCCCGGGAAGGACGATGGAGATCACAACTTGCGGAAACCAGTGAGCGTCGCGCGGATAGGGAAACAGGGCTGCGGCGGGGCCGCTGGCGGCGGCGGACAAGCGGACGACGAGCAGGCCGGGTTTTCTGGCGTCCTTGGGCGCGAATTCGAGCTGCAATCTGCCGGAATCGAGCATGCCCTTCCAGCTGACTTGGAGGTCAGCACGGAAGGACGGATGGCCGGCCAGGAGCCGGGCGCGGGCGAACTGAGTTGCGGTTTCCACGCCGGTTCGGCGATGGCGAGCCGGGCGGCGGCAAGCAGCAGGAAGGGAAAACTTCGCAGGCAGATGACGGCGTTTCGGCCGCGCGGCTTGCCGGATTCATTCATAGTTCTCGACCGGGACCGGCTCGGCCCGCGGCGGAAGCACGCCGACATCTTCCTGAAGGCTGGTGAATGGCTGGTCCTCGGTGACGGGCAGCGGGCGGAACGACTCCGAATGGGTATCGACCCGGAATTCGAGTTTCATCAGATCCCGGTTGGTCTCGGCCAACTGGTCGAGCAGGTCGCGGTTCTGGTTTTGCAGGCTCTCCATCCGGGAGACGAGGGATTCGTAAAACCGTTTTTGGCCGGCGGCGGTTTCCGCCGATGGCGGGGCGGAGGTTTTCGTTTCCGCAGTGCTGTTTGATTTTACAGTCGGCGCGGCGGCCGGTCCCGGGGTCTTCGATTTGAGCATGGCAAGCGCGGCAGGCGGAGCTGCGGCAACAGGTGACGCTGCCGGAGCCATGGCTCCGCTGAATTTCTCAACCGACCACCAATGGCTGAGACCAGCGGCACACATGGCGGTGAGGGCGACACCGCAGAGCTGGGGCAGGGTCGTGGATTTCATTGTTTGCGGGGCTTGGAGGATTCCAGTGCGGGCGGCGGCGGAGCCTCGGGTTGTGGCAGGGAGACCAGAAGCTGCTGGAGCTGCTCGATTGCGGTGCCAAGTTGCTTGGAATCATCATCCAACTGGCGGATCGAGGTGGCGAGAATGGCTCCCACCGTGGCATCCTGCCGGTAGCCGAGCGCGGCTTCGAAGCCGGGCTCCGCGACTTGGAACACCCCCGCGCCGTCCGCCTCTGGAACCAGCAGGTGGGGCCGGACGCTGAGGGTGATGCTCTTGCCGGGGGAAAGTTCCACCTCGCGGGTGAAGGGAGGGGCGGTTTCAGAAGATTCCAGCCGCCATCCGGACGGAGTCTGGGCGAGAAGTTTGGCGGGAAATGGTGCGCGCAGTTTGACCTGTGCGGGGTCGATCTGACCGGCACCGGCCTGCAGTTTTTCGACTCGCACGGCGAGTCCCGGGCTTGGGCTTGCCGGCGCTTCGACGGGCGCTTCCTCCACTGCCGGCGCGGTGGATTCCTCCGCTGGAGGAATCATTGCGGGTTCCACGGGAGCCACAGTGGCGGGTTCCTCGGGGGCGGTGATTTCCTCAGGGGGCTCGGATGGCTCCAAATCGGGACTGAGGAACGCCTTGAGCAGGGGATTGTCCAACGACTCAAGCGCGGGATCCTGCGCCGCAAGCCATGGGATAGCTGCGAGCGTGACAACAATGGGGGTGGCGAATCGCAGATTCATTTTCCGGCGGGTTGGATGTGAATCGAGTCCGTGGTGGTCATGCCCGAGGGCCGCGGCATCCCGGCGGCGTCCTGCTGATTGGCAGGCAGCGACGGGCTATCGGCCCGCAATTCAGTGATTGGAATGGATTTTTCGATCACGCGGTTCCACGCATCGAGCAGTTCAACCCCCTCGCTGCGGAGGATCTGGCATCTTTCCTGATAGTCCATCAGGCGGACGAGCAGGCCGCGTGCGGCGGCGACTTCATCGGCGGTCCAGCGCAGCCGGCGACTCTGATAGAGGACCGGCACATCGAGAATGATGCGGTCCAGATTGCCGCCGGGAGCCTCGGCGGTGAGGATGTGCTGGATGCGGAGGTTGGTTTCCTCAAACTCGGAGGCGGATGACGTCCCCGGCATGGCTTCGCGCGGATCGCTGGGCACGGGTTGGGTTTGCGGGCCGCTTTCGCCGGGAAGGCTGTCGCGGCCCGGCATCAGATTCGCCGGCGCGGCGGCAAGCGGGGCCGGGCCTGCGACAGGCCCGACAGCAACCGGGGCGATCATCGCCGGTGCCGGCACGATGACGGGCTTGGTGATGTAGAGTAGGCAAAACAAAGCGGCGATGGCGGTGCTGGCGAAGAGCAGCCAGGGATAGGCACGCTGTGCCGGACAGCAGGTGGAGGTGCGCCGGTTTGCCGCGGAGTAGGAACCGGATGAGGGTCCGATCACGGTTGGCAGCGAGGGAATCCCCTCAGCGGCGGGCCTTTGGGCGGGTAGTTGGTTCATGGATGCGTCGAGGGGGATAACTTGCCGATCGCTGCCGCAGGTTTGGGCTCTGCGGCGATCGCATGGCTGACGATGGTTTGATTGGAAACGCCGGGAAAGGTGGTGAGGGTGAGCGATTCGCGGGAAAGCCTCAGGTGACGGAGCACGCCGCCGGTCTGGCTGGTGGCCTGCAGGCCGGGAATGACTTCCAGCGCGCCGCCGCCACTGCGCTGACGGCCGATGCCGTCCGAGCGGTAGATTTCAAACGTGGTGTGCGACTCGTCATCTCCCTCGGCCGCCACTTTGATGCGCACGCCGTCGGTATAAACCCTGAATGCGATGGGTTTCATCGGAATGGGGGTCATCTTGTCACCGGTCAGCTTGAAATGGGCCTGCAACAGGAAATCCCCGATGTGCTTGAACTCGGCCGCGGCGGCTGAGGACACAAGGGCCAGACCAAGCGCGATGGACAGCATCCGACTCATTCGCCCACGTCCCAGAGGGAGTCCCGGTTGTCGCCGGAGGGGTCGTAAACGACTCCAGTGCCGGCGTTGATGACGGGGGGAGAAACGTTGACGGAAATGCTCAGGTTGGCACCGGTGAGCGACTCGACAGTGGGCAGCGCGGTGGCATTGCCCGGCGGCAGGAAAGGGATGACATCGGCCGCCGTGATGGAACTCACGAGGCGGGTGGGATTATCCGCAAGAAACAGGCGCTGGGCGGAATACACCTGGCGCAAGGTCTCGGAAGCCGCGCGCCCGAGTTTCCATTCGTCCATTTTTCCCGAAACGAAAAGGCCGGAGCTGATCAACGCGATCAGCACCATGATGACGATGGTCATCTCCAGCAGCGTGAAGGCGCGCTTTTCATGGGTAGGCTGTTTGAGCGTTTTCATGACCCCGGGAAATTAAGTGAATTTGAGGATCTTGGAAAGCGAGAAATCATGATTTATCAACCTTTGAGGACTTCCAGCGCCTCCATGAAGTTTTTCCGGAACTCCGGATCCTCGACCAGACTCTTGATGTAAAGCAGGGCGAAGAATGCCGAAGTCGAAATGACGGCCACCGAAAACAGCCACCAGGTGACGGATTTCTCCTTGGGGGCGATGAAGGGAACATACCAAGCCTCGCGGTCCACGACCTGGGTGCTATACATCTGGTTGTTCTCCTTCAATTGGCGGATGAGCTCATCGGCGGCCTCCGAGCTGCCTGCGATGAAGAGGTGCTTGTAACGTCTTCCGGGAGCCTCGGTCAGCTCGACGACGCGGATTCCGGCGGGAATGGATTCCGGCGGACGCAGCGTCTGGATGTGAAGTTCGTAAACGAACTTCTCGCGCAGCCAGCGGTCAAAGCGGGTGAGTTGCATGGCAGGAAGGCGTCAGGCACGAGGCATGGAATTCGAAACGGTGGATGGGGTGGTTGGCGTGAGGAAGCAGCTTGTCGAATTCCGCTCAAATGCCGCTCTGCATCATCTTCGGACCCATCAGGAAAATGGGCAGGAAGGTGCCGACGAACACGGCGGCGATCAAGCCCACCGCGATGATCAGCACGACGAAGCTGATGGCGGCGGCGAAGCTATTCATGTGGTTCTGCAAGTCCTCCTCATACATCTCGGCGAGCATGTCGAGCTGGGCGTCGAGCGAGGCGGACTTCTCACCGATGGCAAGCATGTGGGTGACCTGGGCGTCCACCGAGGTGTATTTGGCGAAGGCGGTGGAAAGCGGGACGCCGGAGTGCTCGTATTTGTCGGCGGCGGTGCGCAGTTCATCGTAGAACGGCGTGTTGCGCACGCTGTTGGCGGAGACGCGGATCGACTTGGCGAGATTGATGCCGTTGGAGTGCAACAGCTTGATGGTGGAGATGAAGGTCATCTGCCGCAGGCTCATGATCAGCAGCCGCAGCAGCCGCCACTTGGACATGAAGAAGCCGAGGATCAGATTGCGGACATGGGCGGAGCGGGCGATGGTCACCGCGATGGCGATCAGTGAAATCACGAACACCGGCCAGACCGCCTGGGTGAAGTGGCTGACCTTGAAGGAAATGGCGGTCATGCCGTCGGGCTTGGCGTTCACGCCGTTGAGCATTTCCTCGACCTGCGGCACGATCTTGACCTGGGAGACGATGAAGGCACCGGTGAGAACCGCGATGATCACGCCGGGCGTGATGGTGGCTTTCTTGAGTTGTTTCTGGAAGAACAGCTCGCTCTTGAGACGGGCGGCCAGCGATTGGAACGCGTGATGGAGCTGGCCCGCATCCGAGCCGGCCTGGATCAGGCCGATGATGGTCTCGCTGAAACGGCCGGTCCGGCGGAACGCCTCGTGCACGTTGATACCGGCGTTGATGTCCTCGCGGACGTGCATCAGCGCATCCACCATCGCCTTGTTAGGCAGGCCGTGGCTGTAATACTTGAGCGCATCGGCGGTGTTGATCTGGGCGCGCAGCATCGAGCCGAGACCGCGGAACATGTCCACGAGTTCCTTTTTGGAGAACTCCTTGATTTTCTTCGGCTGGTTGAGCGCGGCGAGCAACCCCTTGGGCGCGGCGCTGCCTGCGGCCGCGGGGGCATCGGTTCTTGCGGTGGTGGTGGCGCTAGTCATCGGTGTAGGTCATGTCGATGACCTTGCTGACGGCGGCAAGGTCGGTTTTCCCTTCGCGGAGCAGGCGCAGGCCGCTGCGCCGGAGATTGGGGAGGACGCCTTCCTCGGCGACTTTGACTTCCAGTTCGTAGGGGGTCATTTCGCCCTTGGAGAGCATGTCGGAGACTTTCGGGGTGATCGGGATGATTTCGAGGATGGCGGTGCGGCCGCTGTAGCCGCTGTTGCGGCATTCGCCGCAGCCGCCGGTTTTGGCGGCGAAGAGCGGGAGGTCGGACCAGGTGTCATCCAGGCTGAAGGTCTTGCGGTCCAGTTCGGCGATGCCCTGAACGGATTCCTTGCAGTAGGGTCAGAGGAGTTTGACGAGACGCTGGGCGCAGGCGGCCTTGAGGGTTTGGGCGATTTTCCAACGCTCGATGCCAAGCTGCTCGAAACGTTCGATGATCTGCGAGGCGCGGGGCGTGTGAATGGTGGTGAGCACCTTGTGGCCGGTGACGGCGGCCTCGATGGCGAGCTCGGCGGATTCGAGGTCGCGCACCTCGCCCATCAGGATGATGTCCGGGTCGGAACGCATGAAGGAGGCGATCATCGGCTTGAACTCCTTGGCACTCTTCAAGTCGCAATGGGTGATGCCGGGCACTTCGTCCTCGACCGGGTTTTCCAGTGTCAGGATATTGACTTCCGGGCGGTTGAGTTCGCGCAGGATGGCATTGAGGGTGGTGGATTTCCCCGATCCGGTGGGGCCGGACATGACGATGATGCCAGCGGGGATTTTCATCACCTTGTTGAGGGCGAACATGGTTTCGTCATCAAAGGCGAGCGTGCCCTTGCCGAGGGTCACGTTGATATTGCTCTTGTCGAGCAACCGCATGGTGACGTGGTAGCCGCGGTAAGTGCGGTGGCGTTCGTAACGGATGTCGATGGGGCGGTGGAAATAGGAGATGGTGAAACGGCCGGAAATGCCCGGAACCGTGTTGCGGATCTCGGTGGGCAGTTTCATCAGGTTGAGTAGGAAGGCGTCCAGCCGGTCCTTGAGTTTCATCGGGATCTCCACCTTGTCGCCGATGTCGCCATCGACCCGGAAGGCATAGTAGAAGGTTTCCTTTTCCACCTTGAAGTGAATGTCCGAGGCGCGGGTCCTGACGGCATCCGACATGATGGTGGCGATGAGCTGGGCCATCGGCTCGGTGTAGTCGGTGGTGACGTCAAAGTCGTGGATGCCGTCGTCCAGGTCCTCGACGTCGATGGCTTCGAGTTCGGATTTGCTGGGTCCGTTGTTGGTGGCCACCGACTCGATGGCGCGGCTGATTTCGGAGGCCAGGGTGACGATTTTGACGATTTCCAGATCCGGGAAACGCGGTGCGAGGTATTCCTCGGCGAGGGGACTCCAGGGGTTGGCGATGGCGACGATGAGCTTGTCGTTGCCGGCGACGCACAGCGGGGCGAAAAACCCGCGGGTCATCACTGTGGAGTCGCAGGCACCGTGGAGCGTGCCATCACAGAACTCGGCCACTTTCGGGAAGAACGGCAGGCCGTTGATCCTGGCGATGGCGGCCATGAAGCTGAAGCGGGTGACGCGGTTGGGCACCTGGTCCTGGGCGAGCTCGGCATAACCCGGATCATGCTGGGCCAGCTCGCCCATGATGCGGCGGCTGATGAGTTCGTTGAAGGAGATGCCGTCGAATTCGATCATAGTTCGAAGTGCTTTCTGGTGAGGAACGTCCAGCTTTCGTAATCGAGGCGGGCGATGGTGACGAAGGGGCGGATGCCGAAGCGTTTGAAGACGGCGGCGGCGATCTCCTCGGAGAGGATGGCGGCGGCCACGGGATTGGCGGAGGCGGTGCCGATGGCATCCGTGTCCTCGGCATAGATGACCGGGGCAAGCAGCACGCGGGCGAGTTTGTGGAGCTGCTCGAAGGAATCGTAAAACGCCGAAGGCGCGATGAGTTTGCCGGCGAAGGGAACCAGCGGGGCGTAAGGCGAGAGCGTGAGCGCCACCTTGTTGCCGAGCTCGAGGATCACCGGGCTGAGATGTTCCTCGTCATGGCCCTGAACCCGGGCGATCACCTCGAGCAAATCTGCCGGTTTTCCCGCTGCGTGGGATTCCCGCGCGGTGGCGATCGCCTGGTTGATCTCGGCGGCGCTCGCGGCGCGGGCCTCGTGAAGGGCATCGGCGGTGCGCGTCAGGCACACTTCCGCGAAATCCACGATCTCACCCGTGGTGGAACGTGGCGGAGCCGGCTTCGGTGCTTCTTCAAGAATGGGGAATGGGGAGGACATGGGATGCGGGGGAAATTCGAATTGTTAGGCGGGAAATTCCAAACGAAGGAGGCGGAGGCCTGAAGTTCTGTTTCCTTCAGACCTTGCCGCCACGTCCCTCACTTTCTCGCGCGGCTGAAGCTGGGCTGGGTGGACTGGGTGCGGACAGGACGGCGCTCTCCGGTCGTCTCGCCGGTCCTCGGGTAGAAAGGGGCCTCGACGGGCTGGAGACCGCGGACGCTGCGCTTGAGATTCGCTTCATGCGCCGGTCCGGGATTTTCCGGATCAATCCAGTCATGACCGCAATCAAGTGAGGTGGCGCTGCGGATTTGATTCCCGGCGGAGCGATTGCCTCCGACACTGGCGGGACTGTAGGATTTCGGGGTGACGACGAAGACCAGGCTGGCCTGTTCTTTGACCGACTCCTTGCTCTTGAAAAAGAAATTGAGCACCGGCACGTCGCCGAACAGCGGCACCTTGGTCCGATCGCGGGCCTCTTCTTCGCCGTAAAATCCACCCACGACGAGGGAATGACCGTCCGGAACCCGGGCGATGGCTTCCACCATGGATTCGGTCACGAAGGGATAGGTGTTTCCGGTTTGGGTGCTGACGACGCTTTTGCTGGGAACGATCTGGGCGGTGCGGGGACGCATCCTCATGCGGACGGTGCCATCCGGCAGCAGCGTGGGAGTCACCACCAGCGAAATGCCGATTTCACGATGCAGACTCGGGTCGGTATCGATGGATTTGTCGCTTGCGTCGATTTTGTAGCGGACTTCTTCGGTGACGATGGGATCCGAGCCGGCGGAACCCGGGGTGGTGGTGGAAGTGATGATCGGGACCCGGTCGATGATGGAGATCGTGGCCTGCTCGTTGTCTTCGGTGATCAGGGTGGGATTGGAAATCTGGCGGGCGATGCCGCCTTCGGCAAGGGCGCGCAAGACCCCGGAGAGTTCGAGCGGACTGAGGACCAGATTGGTGCTGCTGGATGGAGTGGCTCCATCGAGAAGCGGGGAATCCAGGCCAAACACGGAATTGAGGTCACGGATGACCCGGAGGTCGGTGCCTGCCTCGCCGAGCGAGGACGACCAGTTCACGCCGACGCGCTCGGCGGCACCGCTGTTGACGCGCAGAATCTTGGTTTCGACGATGATCTGGCCCTTGGCCGTATCGATGCCGTGGAGCAGCTCGCGGGCTTGTTCGATGCGGTGGGCGGAGTCGATGATGACGATGGTATTGGTCTTGGGCTCGAAGTTGACGATGCCGGTGCCGGGGCTGAGCATGGGTTTGATCAATTCCTTGATCTGTTCCATGTCGGTGGGGCGGAGGTAGCGGAGTTGATAGTGGAACTCGGCGCTCGGGAGTTGGGCGAGCTGGGCCTGGGTGAGTGCGTAGATGGTGTTGCCTTTGACGTGGAGCGAGAGTCCATACATGAAGGCGAGTTCTTCCATTTGTTGCAGTGGATTGCCGTCATTGAGGTGGCCGGTGACGAGAAAGTCAGGGCCGGCGATCTTGGTGTTGTGGAAATACTGGCGGCCCGCGGACTTGGCCAGATATTGGAAGATATCATTGAGGCCGGCATCCTTGATGATGAAACCCTCGTCGGATTTCTGCATTTCCTGCTTTTGTTGTTCAAGCGGACCGAAAGGAGCGCCAGGTGCAGCCTCGGAATCGGGGTTGCCATCGGCC
>JBGSUP010000331.1:0-4238 GCA_041753485.1 Akkermansiaceae bacterium | reverse complement strand
GAAATCCGCGGCATCGAGGTCCTTGAGTTCGACGATTCGCGCCGCCGCCATCGCGCCGAGGACCGCGGCGATCCCGATCACGACAGCCTGATCAGCCGTGAGGACGACCGCTGGAGTGGCCGCCTGACGGGCATCCACCGCACTCCGGGCGGAGCGGTCTTCCGCTTCAAGAGCGATTTCCAGGAACAGCCGATGGAGATTCCCGAGGCGGATGTCTCCGTGGTTTTTCTCGCCGCAACGAAGCCCGTGGTTGTGGATCAAGCGCCCCATCCCTTCGTGCTGCGGCTCCCAGGAGAAGGCTCGCTGCGGGTCGCCTCCTGTCAGTTTGACGGCGATTCCGCCACCGCCACCCACCCGTTGTTAGGTCCGCTGAAGATTCGCCGCGATGGAATCGTGGCGATGGAACGGACAGCACCCGAACCCGGGGCCGGGCCCCCGCCAGAGCGATGAAACCGCTGCATCCGATCATCCCGCTGGTGTTTGCGTTCACCGCCGCCGCCCTTGCTGACAGCCCGCGATCCATCGCGCGCTTTGCCAACAACGACCTGCTGGCAGGCTCATTGGAGTCGGTCACGTCCGAGATGTTGGTCTGGAAGTCACCGTTGTTAGACAGGCCGGCGTCGTTTTTCCTGCGTGAGGTCCTGGATGTTTCCCTGCCCGCCAGCCAGCCGGAACATGCGGCGGATCACGAGGCCATCCTGACACTGACCAATGGCGACACCATCCGCGGCCAACTCGCCTCGGTGACGGACGAGACGGTGTCCCTTGACACCTGGTTTGCCGGGCGCCTGGACTTCAACCGGCTGATGGTTTCCGGCGTGAAGATCGAGGAAGGCGCGGGTTTCCTGTTTCGCGGGCCCACCGGTCTTGATGGCTGGCAGCAGTCGGGCGACAAACCGGCGTGGACCTTCAACCGCGCGGCGTTCCGTTCCTCCGCGACCGGCGGCATCGCCCGCGCCGACCTGCTTCCCGAGGAGTGCTCTGTCAGCTTTGACGTCGCATGGCGGGGTGATTCGGTGAGGCTGAGGGTGGTGCTGTTTGCGGATGATCCAACCACGGACAATCCGTTGGCCGGATATGAAGTGTCCTTCCAGCGCGGCAGCGTCCATCTACGCAATTGCAAAACCCAGAGTTTCATCGGCAGCACCCAGGCGCAGGCGCTGATGGAAAACGACAAGGTTCACATCGAGCTGCGCGCCAGCTCCAAGTCCAACCGTGTCGCCCTGTTCATCAACGAGCGCATGATCGAGGTCTGGAATGATCCGGATGGCGGCAGGGGCAAGTTCGGCAGCGGCTTGCAATTCATTTCCGGAAACAACCTGCCACTGCGCATCTCCAATATCGGCGTCGCCGCGTGGAACGGCGTGCTCGAGGGGACGCCCGATCCCCAGCCCGGCCTGAACTTCCGCCGCGGCATCCCGGGCATGCAGGGAGAGCCCGCGCCCAAGGAGAAACCAAAGACCGAAGGGCGCATGGAGCTGGCCAATGGGGATTCCCTGACCGGCGAGGTGCTTTCGATTCAGGATGGCGTCATCGCGATGAAAACCCCTCTGGGCGACATCAAGCTGCCGGTCTCAAGACTCCGGACCGTGGCCCTCAAACCCGTGGAGGCGGAACGCTGCAAACGCCGCGAAGGCGATGTGCGCGCCTGGTTCCCGGATGGCTCGTCGCTTGTCTTCCGTCTCGACTCCAGCGGCGATGGCACCCTCACTGGATCGAGCCAGAATTTCGGCTCTGCGACCTTTCAGCTCGCCGCCTTCAACCGCATCGAATTCAACATTTACTCACCGCGCTTCGAGGAGGCCCGCCGGACCGAGGATTGGTGAGGCGCAGGGCTTTGTGCTTGCGGCCGCTGCGGTGACCGGCCGAATCTCCACTGCGTGCGGATTGACTGCCATGTTCACGTGATGGGAACGGGAAGCGGCGGGTCCGGCTGCTGGTATCGCCCGCGCGGGCTCACGCGAATCGGCGAGCCGGTCCTGCTGCGGGCAATGGGCCTGAGCGGTGCGGACCTGCGGGGAAATTTTGAGGAGATTTACATCGAGGCGCTGCGGCAGCAGATCTCCGTGGCGGGGATCGATGCGGTGGTGATCCTGGCGCACGAGGAGCCCTACCGGGATGACGGCACGTTGATCGCGGACACGGGCTCGTTTTACGTACCGAATGATTACGTGCTGGGTCTGGCAAGGAAGCACCCGGAGCTCATTCCGGCGGTTTCGATCCACCCGGCGCGCCGGGATGCGATGGCGGAACTGGAGCGCTGCATCGAGGGCGGGGCGGCCGTGCTGAAGTGCCTGCCAAACTGCCAGAACATGGATTGGAACGACCGCCGCTACCGCCCGTTTCTGGAGCGAATGGCGGAGGCCGGAATCCTGCTGCTGGCGCACACCGGCAGTGAGCGGACCATGCCGGTGCTGCAACCGCGTTTCGCGAGTCCGCGCATCCTCACCCAGGCGCTGGAGGTGGGCGTCACCTGCATCGCCGCGCACTGCGGCACCGGAATGATGGTTCTGGATCCAGACTATTTCGATGACTTTGTGGCAATGACCAGAATCTATCCGAATCTCTATGGCGACAACAGCGCGCTGGCGGGATTGAGCCTGCGATTCCGCCCGCGCCAGATGGCGAGGATCCGCGAGGACCCGGAACTCGCGGCCCGCCTGCTCTATGGCAGCGACCTGCCGGTGCCGCCCAGCGGTCTGGTGATGGCGGCGCTCGGGATGATGGGATGGCGTGACTACCAGCAGTCACGCCGCGAGAAGGCCGCGCTCGCGCGGGATGTGATGTTGAAACGCACGCTGGGTTTCCCGCCGGAAACCGAGACCCGCCTGGCGGGCTTGTTGCGCAGGAGAGTCGGCTGAATCCTGATTCAGGATTTCACCAGCAGGCTGGTGCCGGTCATTTCCTTGGGCTGGGGCACGCCGAGCATGTCGAGCAGGGTGGGGGCGACGTCGGCGAGGATGCCGTCCTTAACCTGATAGCCGGCGGCGTCCGCGGCAACATAGACGCAATGCACGAGATTGGTGGTGTGCGCGGTGTTGGGCGAGCCGTCGGGATTGCGCATGTATTCGCAGTTGCCGTGGTCCGCGGTGATAAGGAGCTTGCCGCCAAGGCGCAGGGTTTCCTCGACGACGGCCTTGACGCCGGCATCGATGGTTTCCACCGCCTTGATCGCGGCTTCGACCACGCCGGTGTGGCCGACCATGTCGGGATTGGCGAAGTTGAGGATGACGAGGTCGAAGTTCTTGAGTTGCTCGACCACGGTGCGGGTGACTTCGGGCGCGCTCATCTCCGGCTTGAAATCATAGGTCGGCACGTCCTTGGGGGAGGGGATGATGAAGCGCTGCTCGCCGGGATTGGATTTCTCCACGCCGCCGTTGAAGAAGTAGGTGACGTGCGGGTATTTCTCGGTTTCCGCGATGCGCATCTGGTTCCTGCCAGCCGCGGCGACGACCTCGCCGAGCACGTTTGTTAGATCCGCAGAGGCGAAGATCGCCGGGCAGGTGTAGGTGGCGTCGTATTCGGTGAGTGTGTAATATTGCGTCTTCGGCGCGACGCTGCGGTCGAAGCCATCGAAGTCCGGCTTGAGGAAGGCATCGGAAAGCTCGCGGGCTCGGTCGGCGCGGAAGTTGAAGAAGAGCACCACGTCGCCGTCGCGGACGCGCTGCGTGTCGGGCTCGGCGAAGATCATCGGCGGCATGAACTCGTCGGTCTTGTCGAGCCGGTAGTAATCGGCGACGGCCTCGCTGGCGAGGATATCGCGTTTTTCGCCCTTGCCGCGCACGATGGCGTCCCAGGCGAGTTTCACCCGGTCCCAGCGCTTGTCGCGGTCCATGGCGAAGTAGCGGCCGATCACCGTGGCGATCCGCGCGCCGTGTTTGGCGCACTCGTCCTCGACTTTGGCGATGTAGCCCTCGCCCCCGGTGGGCGAGGTGTCGCGGCCATCGGTGATGGCGTGGACCATGATGTCATTGACTCCCGCTTCCCTGGCGAGCTTCACCATCGCGATGAGCTGATCCTGATGGCTGTGGACTCCACCGTCGGAAACCAATCCGATGAAATGAAGGCGCGAGGTTTTGGCCTTTTCCAGCATGTCCTTGAAAACCGGGTTGGCTCCGAGAACTCCGTCGTCGATGGCCTTGTTGATGCGGGTGAGGTCCTGATAGACAATCCGGCCGGCACCCAGGTTCAGGTGGCCCACTTCCGAATTCCCCATCTGACCGGGCGGAAGTCCGACA
>JBGSUP010000330.1:0-8214 GCA_041753485.1 Akkermansiaceae bacterium | reverse complement strand
GTGACCGCCGCCATCACCGACATTCCGGTGCTTGCCGTGCCGATCGATTCGACCTCGCTCAAAGGCCTCGATGCCCTGCTAGCGATGGTGCAAATGCCCGGCGGCATCCCGGTGGCCACCTTCGCCATTGGCAAGGCCGGTGCGGTGAACGCCGCGCTTTTCACCGTGGCCATGCTCGCCAACGAAGATCCGGAGCTCGCGCAAAAACTCGCCTCCTTCCGCAAGCAACAAAGCGACAAGGTGAAAGCTGCGGTGCTTCCGCCACTCGAACCGGTCGATTGAGCGAGGCGGTCCGCACTTGGTCACGCCAGTTCTTCCTTGCGCAGGTTGGTGATCGGGGCCAGCACGGTGGGCAGCGCCTGCATCCTGGCAAGTGCGTCACGCATCGGGCCTTCGAGGGTCTCGTGCGTCAGAATGATCAAGTCGGTCTGGCTTTCGCCTTCCTCGGATTCACGCTGCAACACCGCGTCGATTGAAATTTCCCCCTCGGCCAGAATTCCGGTGATGGCCGCGAGCACGCCCTTTTGATCAGCCACCCGCAGGCGCAGGTAAAACGCGGTCATCACCTCGGCGATCGGCAGCACCGGTGTGGCGTGCAGCTTGTCCGGCTGGAATGCCAGGTGCGGCACGCGGTGGCCGGGATCCGCCGTGTGCAGACGTGCGATGTCCACCAGATCGGCGATCACTGAGGAAGCCGTCGGCTCGCTGCCCGCGCCCTTGCCATAATAAAGCGTGGTGCCCACCGCATCGGCCTGCACCATCACCGCGTTCATCGCGCCCTCGACGTTCGCGATCAGGCGCTTGGCCGGAACCAGCGTCGGGTGCACCCGCAGCTCGATGCCCGAGGCGCGCCGCCGGGTGATTCCTAACAACTTGATCCGGTAGCCGAGTTGCCCGGCGTAGCGGATGTCCGCGGCCTGCAGACGGGTGATGCCCTCGATGTGCGCCTTGTCGAAGCTCACCGGCACGCCAAACGCAATCGCGCTCATCAGGGTGATCTTGTGCGCGGCATCGATCCCCTCAATGTCGAACGTGGGATCCGCCTCGGCGTAGCCGAGTCTCTGCGCTTCAGCGAGGGCTTCGGCGAAGTCGAGCCCCTTGTCGCGCATTTCAGAGAGGATGAAATTGGTGGTGCCATTGATGATGCCGGCGATCCACTCGATGCGGTTGGCGGTGAGGCCCTCGCGCAGCGCCTTGATGATCGGGATGCCGCCCGCCACCGCAGCCTCAAACGCAACCATCACGCCCTTTTCATGGGCTGCGGCGAAAATCTCCGCGCCGTGCACGGCGAGCAGCGCCTTGTTGGCCGTCACCACGTGTTTGCCGGCGGCGATGGCCTCCATCACCAGCGCGCTGGCGATGCCGTAGCCGCCGATCAATTCAACCACGATGTCGATGGCGGGATTGGCGATCACTTCGCGGGCGTCCGAAACGACTTTTGCCCGCTCGCCCACCAGAGCCCGGGCGCGCTCGACGTCCAGGTCCGCAACCATGGTGATCTCGATGCCGCGGCCGGCGCGCCGCTGAATTTCCTCCTGATTGCGCGCCAGCACCTCGAAGGTGCCGCTGCCAACCGTGCCAATGCCCAAAAGACCGACTTGAATGGGTTCCATGAATGAATTTCCAGCTGGGGTGAAGAAGACCGGGAAAATCCGAACACAGGCCCGATGCCTGCCGATTTCCGCGGCGACTCTCGATCCTGCACCGCGGCGGATCAATGCCAATCCACGCCGATCGCAGGGCGGCGCGGACGGTCCACATCTGTGATTGAGCTTCGGCATGGTCCTGCTTGAATCCGAGGCACGGCAAGTTGCCGGGGAAAACAAAATCCGCACCGACCATGGGAAGAGCCTTCGAATGCCGCCGCCGTGCCAAGGAATCGCGCTGGGCCACGATGTCCAAAGTCTTTCCGAAACTGGCGAAATCCATCACCCTCGCCGCGAAAAACGGCGGACCGGATCCCGAATCCAACGCCCCCCTGCGCGTCGCGATCAACAACGCGAAAGCGCAGAACCTCTCGCGCGAGAACATCGAGGCCGCCATCAAGCGCGCCGCCGGCAAGGACGCCGCGGAGATTTCCGAAGTGACCTACGAAGGCAAGGGACCCCACGGCTCCTTGTTTTTCATCGAGTGTGCGACCGACAACTCGAACCGCTCAGTCACCAACATCAAAACCATCTTCAACAAGAACGGCGGGCAACTGGCGAACTCCGGCGCGCTCGACTTCATGTTCTCCCGCAAGACCGTGATCGAGTTTCCCGCGACCGAGGGTAAGAACCTGGAGGAAATCGAACTGGAGCTTATCGATGCCGGTCTGGAGGAAATGCACGTCGATGATGGCGTGGTCTCGGTGATCGGCGATTACACCGCCTTCGCTCCACTGTCCCTGGCCGTCGAGGCCCTGGGCATCACCGCCACCAAGTCCGGCCTCCAACGCCTGCCGAACCAACCCATCGAGCTCACTGAAGAGCAGATGCAAGCGGTGGAAGCCATCGTCGATAAACTCGAGGACGACGACGACGTGCAGGCGGTTTACACCAACCTGGCTTGAAGCCGCCCACCGCCACCGGCCTCCCGCCATGACCCGCATTCCATCGAGTAGTGTCCGACCTGGGGGCTGGGAATCGTGATCCTGAGAGGGTCTGGGGCGCATCACGGTTGTTCGGTTAGAGTGGTGGCTCCAGCGGAACGGGCTTCCGATCTTTTGCCCGATCACGAATGCTGGTCGCGGACGACATCGAGCGGGTGCTGGAAACGGGCCCAGACGTTCGTTCGATTCCCGGGGATTCCAAGTATTACGGGAGGGTCGGGATCAGTGTCGGGGTGGCAGAGAGACACACCCCGCCGCTCTGCCCCAAGCCCTGACAAGACCGTGCTGCGAAGCGCGGATGACCTGCTTCGATGGGATCAAACGAAAACTCAACGCCCCGCCGCCAGTGCGTCCATCAGGTAGCGTGCGGGCCGGAAATTCTCGATCAGGACTTCCTCGTGCATGCCGCGTTTCATGCGCACCTGGCTGATGTTGAAGTTCGGCGTCTTGTGCGGGGCGAAGAGAATGTCGTCGTGGGTCGAGTTCTCGTGCTTCTTGAACATCGAGGGCAGGATGTCGCCGCCGAGATGATCGTCACGGCCGGTGGCGAGGTGGCAGGTGCCGAGCACCTTTTCGTCCTGGATGTCCGCGCCGGAAACCGGCAGCACCTGGGTGCCAAAGCCGAGCTCGCCGAGGGTGCCGGTCATCGGGTCGTCCGCGAGTCGGGCATTGTGCGCCGCGATGGTGGCGGGATTGCCGGCGATGAGGGTGGAGCGGACGATGCAGCGGTTCTCCACGTCGAGCACGCCGAGCGTGCCGTCCTCGTATTTCATCGGGAACTGGCCGCGGGCATCGTCGGGCACGAAATAGACCTCGCCGGCAGGCAGGTTGGCGATGTCCGGGGCTTTGCCGAGGCACAGGCCGTGGGATTTTTGCGCCTCCTGGCCGTTGAGGCCGAGCCATGCGGTGAGGACACGGCCGTCTTCGAGTGCGAAGTCGATCTCGATCGAATCGGCCCGGGTGAGGGCGAGGCGCAGTCGTTCCGCATCCGCGGAAACCTCGTGATAGTCCACGGCCAGGCCGGAGTTGAGGATCACGTCGTTGAGGCCGTGGAGGGTGGCACCGCGGAAACCGAAATGTTTTGCTTTGGCCGTAAGCGGCGCGGTCGCGGAGTAAGTGGAGATGCAGAGGATGAGGTCGTAATTCGGATAGATATCACGGTCCAGCGAGAGATGCCTGCCCTTGGTGTCCCAGGCGTCGTCTTGCAGGTCGAGGTTGGAGCCATGGGTGCAGCGGAAGGCGAACATTTCGCCGCCGGTCATGCCGAGCGCGTCGAGCCCGTGGTTTTGCAGTCCGAGGTAGAAATGGCGGTGGGCGTTTTTCTGGACCGGGTAGCCCTCCTGGTTGAGAAACGCGAAGTCCCGGATCAGATCCGTCGGCTCATCGAAGTCCACCAGGATGCAGACGCGGCAGCCCTCGGTGGGCTCGAAAACAGTGCCCAAAAGACGTTCCAGATCGAAGGGTGGAAACCCGCGATTCTCGGGGTGGAGCAGGATTTCTTCGCGCAGATAGCCCGGCAGGGAGGAGGTGATGGTTGCACTCATGGTTCGGGAGATTACTGCCGATCATTCGTGCCGCAAGGGGCGAATCCCGTAAAAATGTTGCCTGTTAGACCGCGGGTTGGTCATCGCCGCCCGGGCCGGCGTTCTCCCGCATCTCGGCGAGCACCGTGGACATGTCCTGAAGCGAGTCCCACAAGTCCCGCACGACATAAAACGGGGCTCCGCAGCGGACTGCCAGCGCGAGGCAATCCGATGGCCGGGCGTCGAGCTCGATGATCTTGCGCTGCATGATTTCGTTTTCCGCCTCGAGGATCAGCCGCGCGTAATACACCTCGTTGTCCATGCTCACGATCACCGCCCGGGAAACTTTCGCGCCGAAGGCCTCGAGGGTCAGCAGGTAGAGATCATGCGTCAGTGGTCTCGCGGGGAGCTGCCCGCTGAGTGAGGCGTTGATCGAGGCCCCGACACCGGGATCGATGTAAAACACGATGGCCTTCGCGCCATCGCCCAAAAACACGGCGCAGCCCGCCTGGGTTGGCAGCAGCGCGATCGGTTCCACCCGCACAAGGTCTGGCATTGGCGGCAGTTTCCAATGCGAATCGGGCTTTTCCAAGAGCAAAAACCGCATTCGTTTTGGGAGTCACGCGGGGATATTCGGGACGATTTCGCAAGACCGGGGCTGAATTGATGGTATTATTCCGACCCACCTTCTTATGAAAGCAACCTCATTCACCCTTCTCGCAGCGCTCGGATTGATTGGAGCCGTGGGTTTTGTAGCCGGCCGCATCACCTCGGCGGAGACGGAGGACAAGCGTGAAGCAGGTCCTTCGGCCACCCGGTCATCCCGCGCTGGCGGCTCACCGGGATTTGGTGAGACCGCAGGTGACGCGACCCGTGCCCAACGGGGAGGCGGGCGGACGGCGGCACAGAGTCCTGCAGAGCGCTTGAGTCGGCTGGAAACCATCGTCCGCGGCGAAAACCCGCTGGACCGGAACCGCAGCCTGCTGGCATTGATTGATCAGCTTGGGCCTGGGGATTTCGAGGAGGCCGTCGCTCATTTCCGAAACCTTGGGATCACGGAGAGCCGGATGGGCGAATATGCCCTGCTCCTCTCCGCCTGGGCCAAGGCGGATCCCCTGAGCGCTCTTGCCTATGCCAAGGAAAACACCAACAACCGGTTTGCGACGGATACGATCCTCACCACCTGGGCCTCGCTGGATCCCGATGCCGCGATCCGTTGGGCCGAGAGCGACCACACGGGTGAGGGGGCAAATCCCCACCTTGCCGGCATCATTCGGAGTCTGGCGTCTGAGAATCCCGAGCGGGCCACCCAGCTGCTCACGGGCATGCCGCGCAGCGTCGAACGCGGCGAGGCATTGGATGCCATGCTCCCGCATTTGCTCACTCTGGGGACCGATGCCACCCGCGCCTGGATCGATGGGCTTGCCGACGAAGCCCTTCGCAATGGCGCGATGATTCGGGCGGCGGAGGGCCTTGCGGCAAAAGACCCGGCCGGGACCGTGGCCTGGTTGCTGGAAAACCCCGGCGAGGCCACCCAGCGCCGAATCGATAATATTTACAGTGTCTGGGCGCGTAAGGATGAGCAGTCGGCCTGGGCTTCATTTGCCGTCCTGCCCAAGGGTGAAGCCCGCAGCGACGCCCTGCGCGGCCTGATAAGCAGCGTGGCCATGGAAAATCCCGCCGGGGCGGTGAGCGCGATGGACCGGTTTTCGGCCGATGTGGACGACGACGTGGTGAGGAATTTCATTTGGCATTCGTTTGGTAGCGACCCAGCCGTGGCGGTGAGCCAGATTTCCCGCATGGCGGATGCCGACAGGCGTGATCAAATGTATCGCCGCGCGCTGGGCCGCTGGCTGGAGCGCGATCCCACGGCTGCGAACAAGTGGCTGCAGGCAAATCCGCTGCCTCCATCCGTGCGGGATGAGATCGGCCGCGAACTCAACAGGCAGCCATAGGACGCATTGATGCACGACCATCGAAACGAGCGGCGGGGACCTGCTTCGGACTTGCCCGGGGTGGATTCATCACCCAGCCTGCGCGCCGTGGATGACGAGCGTGCGAAAGCGAGAAGTTGGAATGGTTATGTTTGTCCGGGCTGCCGGACGGTGTTCCGCGTGGCCGGGGATTTCAGTGGCGCGGATGTGATCTGCCCCTCCTGCCACGAGACTCTCAGGCTGCCGAAAGCCCCCGGCGATCCGCCGCCTCTCACGGTTCCGAGTGCGCCACCCCCGGCGGCGATGGCGGAGGCTGCGCCTCAAATGCCGGACCGTGACGATGGCGGTGAATCCGCATTTGCCAGCCTGTTTGCGACCAGTGAAGGCCGGACCAAGCTGGCATTGGCCTTCCTGATCCCGCTCGCGGTGATTGCGGCCGGGCTGGTGCTTTTTCCAAACGACAAAGTGGTGCCATCCGGGGTCTCAGCGATGAATCCGGTAAAACCCCAGCCCGAGCCACAAATCCCAGTGGCTTCCCCGGACAGGGCCCCGCCCCCGCCCCCGCCAGTCGCCGTCTCGGAGAAATCCCGGGCTGTCGATGGGGTGTCGCCCGAGTCGATTAAGCCGCCAGCCGTGCCGGAGATCGTGGCTTCCGAGGAGCTGCCGGAGCTTCCCCCGGCGGCCCAGCCCGAGGCGGGTCTTGCCAGCGGCGCTCCGGGAGTTTTGCCAAGCGCAGGGATTGCCGGGGAGATGCCCGCTTTGGATCCGGAGCAAGGACTGGTGGCCGCAGTCCCGGAAGCGCCGATGCCAGTGGAAAAAATCCCCACTCCCCCGGCGGCGCCAAGCTCGCCACCTGCGCCAGCAGAGGACAGCAACCCAGCCGGAAAACCGGAACGCTCCCACACCGTCGTCAAGGGGGACAACCTTACCCGCATCGCCCGGAAATACCAGGTGGAGCCGCGCGCCATCATGCAGGCCAATGGCATGAAAAGCGACGTCGTGCGCCTCGGCCGCAAGCTGGTGATCCCCGCAGAAAGATGACCCTCAAGGAACTCGGTTGGAATTCCGACTTCGAAACCGCCTTCGCACCCTACCGGGCCAAAGGCTGGATCCCCGCACGCCTGATCCGCGAGTCTCCGATCAATTTCGGCGCCTTTCTCGGCGATGGCGAGGAGATCGACGTCGTCCTCTGCGGACGCGTCTGGCACGAGGCCGCCTGCGATGCCGACCTGCCCGCCGTCGGTGATTGGGTGGCGCTCGAACTCGGTAATGAAAACCAGGATCACGTGATCCGCGCCACCCTGCCGCGCAAGTCGTGTTTCTCGCGCAAAATGCCCGGCAACAGTTCGCAGGCGCAGGTCATCGGTGCCAACATCGACCTCGTCGCGGTGGTCACCGATGCCGGCCCGGATTTCAATCTCCGCCGGATGGAACGCTACTTCATGCTCATCGAGCGCAGCGGGGCGAAAGCCGTTGTTTTGGTCAACAAGTCCGATCTTTTCCCGAAGGCGCAAAACGAAAAGGCGGCTGCGGAAATCGCCGCCTTATGGAAGGACGCCAGCGTCCACATCACCAGCGCAGTCAAGGGCGAGGGACTCAAAACCCTTCAAAAATACCTCAAAAAAGGCATCACCATGTGCATCGTCGGCTCCAGCGGCGTCGGCAAATCCACCCTGGTCAACCAACTCTACGGTGAGGAGTGGCAGTGGACCAGCGAGTGCAACGAAACCACCGGCAAGGGCCGCCACACCACCACCTCGCGCGAGCTCGTCGCATTGTCCGGCGGCGGCATGCTCATCGACAATCCCGGCATGCGCGAAATCCAGATGTGGACCGATGAAGCCACGCTGCGCGAGAGTTTCTCCGATGTCGAAAGCATCGCCGCTGACTGCAAATATTCGGATTGCAGCCACCGTCATGACGCCGGCTGCGCAATCCGCGAGGCGGTGGCCAAGGGCGAGCTCGAAGCCGCACGCCACGAGAGTTTTCTCAACCTCGAAAACGAAATCGCCGCCCTGAAACAACGCGCGGAGAAGCGCCAGATGGCCGTCGAGCGCTGGGCCAAGCGCAACCGCCGCGTCAAAGCCCGCAATCTCAACGACCGCATCCAGCTCGAGCGCGACGAGCGTGGCGACGTCTGATGCGCGGACCCCGATTCGCGCCTCGC
>JBGSUP010000329.1:0-5146 GCA_041753485.1 Akkermansiaceae bacterium | reverse complement strand
CGGCAGTCCGGCGCGCTCGGCCAGGAACTGCTGGAACTCGTCGCCGCGGCGGCCAGCACCAAGGCAGGCGCGCTGGCCGAATTCCGTGACTTGCTCGCGCAAAGGGGCCAGCAGTGATTCCGCATGATCGAGTTTCCACTGGAAATGCCCCAGCGCCTCGAGGTGGTGGTCATAGCCGCGCAGAACCGGCGGTGGCGCGGCGGCTTCCAGCGGGCCGAACCGGCTGAGGTTCTTCCACAGCCATAACAGCAGCCACAGCGCGATTCCTAACAAAACCGGCGTCAGGTGCTCGCGCAGCAGCGCCCACAGCGAGAGCCCGGCACCGCGCATGAAACCGATCCGGCCTTCGAATTCCGCCGCTTCGATCAAGGCCGCAAGCAAGGCGGCGTGATCGTTTTCCGCAATCCACCGGTTGCGGAAAAGCCGCCCGTCGGTGAGCACCGTGATCCGCCCGTCGCCGGACTCCACCGAGGCAAAGACCGACGGCTCGCCGCCCTTCACCGAAACTGCGGATCTCGAACCCGCATCCACTTTGAACGCCCTTCCCTCGAACTCGATACTCCGGGCACTGGCACGGCCACGCTCGTCAAAATCGATGCCCGCACGCTCCAACATCGCGCGCAAAGCCGCTTCCACCACCGGCGGCGGATGGCTGCCGGTCCAGTCATTGGTCGCCGCGTCCGCCTTCTCGATCAGCAGGATCAGATGCCCACCATCGCCCACCCACCGCTCCATCTGGCGGGTGAAACTTTCATTGCTCAGAATCGTCGCGGGAAGCAGCCACACCGCATCCTCCCAGTCCGGCGCGGTCCATGAAATCTCCGAGCGCACCCCGCCACCCGTGCGCTCCACGAAGCGCTCCGCCGCCAGCCATGGATTCACCCGCGCCTTGCCCTTGTAGCCGGTCTCGCGCTCGATCTCGGTGTAATCGCAGCTTGTTAGAAAAAGCGCCGCCGCGATGATGGTGAAAACGCCTCTCACGCCTCCCTCCCTTCCCCGAATGGCCACTGCTTGCACAAGGCCTCGACCTCCACATCATCCGGGCTGCGTTGGGCATAGGCCAGGCGCGTCCAGGTGCCGGTGATGCCGCGGAAATAATCCGGTTGTGCCGCAGCCCCCGCCTGTTCCACCCGCCGCAGGCAGTCGCCCTCGGTATCCGCCTCGCGGATCCCGACACCTGCCGTTTCGATGACCCGCGAGATCGCCCCGCGATAGAGCAGGCCCAGCGCCTCCTGCTGCCGCCCCTGCCGCCAGAGCGCCCATGCGGCCGCCGGCACATCGGCAGGCAGCGTCTCCGGGGAAACCTCCATGCCCATCACCACTCTGGCTGTTAGCCTCGCGGCGGATTTTCCAGCGCCTCCAATCCGATTGACCCCGAGCAAATGGCGGTTCTTCCACAGCAACCAGCCGATGAGACCCACGACCGATGCCGCCACCACCAACATCAGCGCCTTTCCCAGCCACTCCAACACACCCGCCGCCCGCAGCCAATCCAATGACCAACTGGTTTTTCGTTCTTTGGGCACCCGTTCGATCACCTTGTGGACCTTGAAATCCGCGTCCGCCTTCACCTCTTGGATCACTTGCGCCGGTTCCGGAGTTTCCGCAGCGCCGGAAACGGCGGGCATCCCGCAAAGGCATGCCAGCAGGACCGACAGCGCGGCCCCGCCCAGACGTTTGGCGAGACGCTTGAAGGCGAGCTCCACATCCCAGCCCTCCAGCCAGGTCCGGTTGTTGAGATAAATCCCGAATCCCGCACCGGTGACGAACACATCGGTGAGCGACATCGCCAGCATCACGCAGCAGACCACCACACGCAGGATCAGCAGCGGAATCTCCGTGGGATTCGAGGGATCCCAGCTTTCGACGGCCAGTTGCCACGCTCCGTCCTGACCTTCCGGGATGAACATTCCCACCATCATCAGAATCGCAAACCCGAACCAACAGGCCGCCAGATCCCCCGCCAGATAGATCCAGGTCACCGCACCCTCGCCCCGGCGGGTGAGTTGCCGGCATCGTTCTCTGTGCGCCTTCCCGCGCTGGCCCTCGAGATCCTCCACCGCCAGCGTGACCGGCAACCATGGCGACAATCGCGCCCACAGGAACCGATGGAAAAACCGCCGCGTCCACGCCCGCGGGATCTCCCGCAACGAGTCGCGCCATGTCGGGCGCTCGCCGAACAATCGCCGGCTCAGCTCGAATAAAACCATGCGCGATGCCGCCGGTTTCCACCACCAGAACAACATCAACCAGAGGATCGGCAAGTCCCACAGCCACCAACCGAACAAGGCCACGGGTAGCAGCACCGCCAGCCACCAGACGGAAAAACAACGCCAGAAATCCCGCCGCACCATCGCCAGACCGAGATCCACCGCCTCCCAATCGCTGCGCGGGCGGATTTCCGCCGTCACCGATTCAAGCCTCATTCCCGCGCCTCCTTCCCGCCATGAGCAAGTAAACCGCCAGCAGGATCCACCCGGCGATGCCAACCGCGTATTTCACCTCCGAGGCAATCCGCTGCGCCGACCAAAAGCCTTCGATCACCGCCGCCAGCGTGGTCAGCAAGGCCGCGCCATAAATCAAGGGCAGCGCCTGTTTCGATGCCTCCACCAGGGCCCGCGTACGCGGCAGGCGGCCCGGCCGCAGGATCGCCAGGCCCAGCCGCATGCCGGCCATGCCGGAAACCAGCATGCCGATCAACTCGAACGACGAATGCCCGCTCACGAAACTCCAGAACGATTCCGGGTCGCACGCATGATTCACATAGCCCGCCGCCGCGCCGAGATGCAGGCCGTTGAAAACCAGGAAAAACAGGCTGCCCACGCCCGCCGCCATGCCGCCCGCGAAGATCCGGAAGTCGATGGCCACGTTGTTATAGATGTAAAAACAGAACATCATGAAGTTCGAGCCATACTCCTCCCGCAGGTGGGCGAGTTGCTGCTCCCTGCCGCCATACATCCGCTCCATCGAGGCCATGCCGTCCGCACCGAGCACCGCCTGAATCCAGCGGATCTCGTGGGCGGCGGAAAACATCATCGCGAAAAACGGCAGCCAGAACACCGCACTGCACAACCAGAACAAACGCTGCTCGCGCCGCACCGCCCGCGGAAAATCCGCCACCAACAGGGACACCACGCCACGCCAGCCGCTGCGGCCCGCCCGATAGATCAACTCGTATCCGCGGATCACCAGTGCGTTGAGCCGCTCCGTGACGCGCGCTCCATACCTTCTCGACTCCGCCAGCGAGAGATCCACGCAGAGCTCGCGGAACCGCCGTGGCATCTCGCCCGCCTCGGGGATTTTCCCGCCCGTTTCCAAGCGACCCACCAGTCGCTCGTATTCCGCCCAGCGTTGCTGGTTCTTGTGCTCGAAGTCTCCGGAAGTCATGTGCGCGGATGGCCATCAAGCCGCCGCGAGACTGAACCGCACGGCCCGCCCCGTCCATGCCCAAGTTCCGGCCGTTCCCCGCAATCCGCTTGCCAAATCCCGCCACGTCAGCCTAGTCCCTGAACCCGCATCCGCAAAACGGAGCGCTTTCACCATGGGAAAAACACTCATCATCGCCGAAAAACCCAGCGTCATGACCGACCTCAGCCGGGCGCTCGCCAAACCCCTCGGCAAGTTCGAAAAACAGGGCTCCGGCCGCGATGTGTTTTATGAAAACGACCAGGCCGTCATCACCTCGGCGGTCGGCCACCTCGTCGAACTCCGCATGCCCATGGGCCCCAACGGCAAGAAACTCCCATGGAATTTCACCGTCCTGCCCGCCATCCCGGAAAACTTCGATCTCGATCCGATCCCGGACTCGGAGCCCCGCCTCAAGCAGGTCCTCAAGCTCGCCAAACGCAAGGACATCGACCGCATCGTCAACGCCTGCGACGCCGGCCGCGAGGGCGAACTCATCTTCCGCTACATCATGGACATCGGCAAAATCCAGAAACCCGTGCAGCGGCTCTGGATGCAATCGATGACCAATAACGCCATCCTCGAGGCCTGGGAGCACCTGCGCAGCGATGACCAGATGCGCCCGCTCGCCGATGCCGCCAAATGCCGCTCCGAGTCCGATTGGCTGGTCGGCCTGAACGCCACCCGCGCACTCACCTGCTTCAATTCCCGCCACGGCGGCTTCAACATCACCGCCGCCGGCCGCGTCCAGACGCCCACACTTTCGATCCTCGCCACCCGCGAAGCGGAAATCCAGGCGTTCAAGCCGACCCCGTATTTCGAAGTCCACGCCACCTTCGGCGTCCAGTCGGGCGAATACCTTGGCAAATGGATCGACGAAAACTGGAAAAAGGACGAATCCGCCCCTCTCGCGAAACCCGAACGCATCTGGGACCAAGCCACCGCCGAGACCATCAAATCCCGCTGCGATGGCAAAACCGGCGTGGTCACGGAGGAAAAAAAGGCCCAATCGCAGATCGCCCCGCAGCTGTACGACCTCACGACACTCCAGCGGGAAGCCCCGTTTTCAGCCAAGGGCACCCTCCAGATCGCCCAGGCGCTCTATGAAAAGCACAAGGTGATCACCTACCCGCGGACCGACTCCCGCTACCTCCCGGAAGATTACACCGCCAACGTCCGCGAGACGATGAAGGACATCGCCGACAGCGACCTTGAGGTCGCCCGCTACGCCAAGGCCGTGCTTGCCGGCGGCAACTCGAATGGCGCAGCGGAAAACGGAGCCACCAGCGGCCCGCGCCTCCACAAATCCCGCCGGATTTTCGACAACAAGAAGGTCTCCGACCACTTTGCGATCATCCCGACCGGCAAAATCGCAAAACTCAGCGACACCGAGCAGAAAGTGTATGACATGATCGTCAAACGCTTCATCGCCGTGTTTTATCCATCCGCCGAGTTCGAGCAAACCACCCGCCTCACCCGGATATCCCACCCTTCGGTCACCGACACCTTCAAGACCGAAGGCCGCATCCTCGTCAAACCCGGCTGGCTCGAAGTCTACGGCCGCCGCCCCGGCGTCGCCGCCGGCAAGGACGAACTGGTGCCCGTCACCGGCGGTGAATCCGCCAAGGTCGAACACATCGAAGTCCTCGCCGAGGAAACCAAACCACCCGCCCGCTTCACCGAGTCCACCCTGCTCTCCGCGATGGAAGGCGCAGGCAAACTCATCGACGACGAAGCTCTC
>JBGSUP010000328.1:0-3754 GCA_041753485.1 Akkermansiaceae bacterium | reverse complement strand
TCCGGCCACCAGGCCAGCGCGGTTTATCTCGATGGCAAGCGCGTGAATGCCGGGGCCGATCCCAACACGGTCGGTGGCAACATCGAAACCCGGGTCCCGCTGCGCCTGGGCGCGCGCGAGGGCGGTGCTTCCAAACTCAATGGCAAGGTCGCGCTCCAGGATTTCCGCTTCTACCGCCGCTTGCTCGATGCGGAGGAAATCGCCAGCCTCTCCACCAGCGGATTGCTCCAGCACATCGTCGAACTGCCGCCGGAGGAACGGACCAAGGAACAGCTTGCCAGTCTCTATCAGTATTTCATCACCAACATCGATGGCCCTTCGCGGGAAATCCGAACCGGCCTCGACAAGCTCAAGTCCGAACAACGCGGCCTGCGCGGGCGCGGCTCGGTTTCGCTGGTGATGGAGGAGAATGAATCCGAACCCTTCGCCCATGTGCTCACCCGCGGCGTCTATACCGACAAGGCTGAAAGAGTCACACCCGACACTCCGGCGGTCTTGCCGCCGATGCCCGCCGATGCCCCGAAAAACCGCCTCGGCCTCGCCCGCTGGCTGAATGATCCCGCCAATCCGCTGCCCGCCCGCGTCACCATGAACCGCACTTGGTATTATCTCTTCGGCACCGGCATCGTGGAGTCCAATGATGATTTCGGCATCATGGGCGCGCGGCCCGTGAACCCGAAGCTGCTCGACTGGCTCGCTGCGGAGTTCATCGAATCGAAGTGGAATTACCGCCACATGCTCAGGCTGATCGTGACTTCCGCCACCTACCGCCAGTCCGGCGTGGTCACTCCGGAAAAGCTGGAGAAGGATCCATCCAACCGGCTTCTCGCCCGCGGCCCGCGCATTCGTCTCGATGCCGAACCGATCCGCGACCTCGCGCTCGCCGCCTCCGGATTGTTGTCAGCCAAAACCGGCGGGCCGCCGGTGAAGCCCTATCAGCCGGAAGGCATCTGGGAGGCTGTGGCGATGCCGCAATCCAACACCCGCCACTACAAGCAGGATAGCGGTGAATCACTCTACCGGCGCTCGCTCTATACGATGTGGAAACGCAGCGCCGCGCCGGCCACCCTGGAGATTTTCAACGCCCCCACCCGCGAGAGCTTCTGCGTCCGGCGGGACCGCACCAACACCCCGCTGCAGGCGCTGGCCCTGTTGAATGATCCGCAATTCATCGAGGCCTCGCGCGAACTCGCCGCCCTCGCCATCAAGTCATCGTCGGACACCGCCGCACGCACCGACTTCATCACCCTGCGCCTCCTTGCACGCGTGCTTGGCGATGAGGAACGCAAGGTGGTCGGCGAATCGCTCGCCTCGCTGTTGGAAAACTTTCGTGCGAAGCCGGACGAAGCCATTAAACTGATCACCACCGGAGCCAAGCCGCCGCCACAGGACATCGAGGCACCGGAGCTCGCCGCGTGGACAATGGTCGCCAGCCAGATCCTCAATCTCGACGAAAGCATCACCCGCTGAAGCCCTCCCCAGATGAATCCCCTGATCGAATTCCACAACGCCGCCTACAGCCGCCGCCAGTTCTTCCGCAAGTCTGGCGCAGGGCTTGGCATGGCCGCGCTTGGCTCCCTGCTCGGCCAGCGCGCCTTTTCCGCCGCGGAAAGTCTCGCGTCACTGGGAAACCCGCTGCCGCAGATCGCGCCCAGGGCGAAACGCGCGATCTACATCTCGCTCATTGGCGCGCCCTCCCAGATCGACCTCTTTGACTACAAGCCGGAGCTTTCGAAACGCTTCAAAGAGGACCTCAATGAATGGCTCAAGCAGCAGGGCGAGCGCCTCACCGGCATGACTTCCGGCCAGGCCGCCTTTCCCCTTGCGCCTTCGATCTTCAAGTTCGCGCGCCATGGACAGTCCGGCGCCCATGTCAGCGAATTGCTGCCGTGGCACGCCAAAATGGTCGATGACCTCTGCTTCATCAAGTCGATGCACACCGACGCCATCAACCACGAACCGGCAAACCAACTGGTGTGCACCGGATCGATGCAGGCCGGCAAGGCGTCGATCGGCTCATGGCTCTCGTATGGCCTCGGCTCGATGAATGAGGAACTCCCCGCCTTTGTCGTGCTGCACGCCTCCCACACCTCGCCCTATGCCAACGTCCAGGCCATCTCGTCCCGCCTCTGGGGCTCGGGCTACCTGCCGGGAAGGTTCTCCGGCGTAGCGCTGCGTTCGTTGGGCGATCCGGTGCTGTTCCTCGAGGACACTCCCGGCGTCTCGCGGGAAACCCGCCGCAAGATGCTCGATGGACTCAATGAATTGAACCGCCGCTCGTTTTCAGCCATCGGCGATCCGGAAATCGAGCTGCGCATGCAACAATACGAGATGGCCTTCCGGATGCAGTCCTCCGTGCCGGAACTCACCGATCTATCAGACGAGCGGGATTCCACCTATCAACTCTACGGCGATGACAGCAGGAAGCGCGGCACCTTCGCCAACTCCGCGCTGATGGCGCGGCGGCTGCTTGAGCGCGGGGTGCGCTTCGTCCAGATTTTCCACCGCGGCTGGGACCAGCACGGCAATCTTCCGCGCGATCTCGCCTCCCAGTGCAAGGATGTGGACCAGGGGTGTTACGGCCTGATCCAGGACCTTAAACAGCGTGGCATGCTCGAGGACACGCTCGTCATCTGGGGCGGCGAGTTCGGGCGCACGGTTTATTGCCAGGGCGGACTCTCGGAGACCAATTACGGCCGCGATCACCACCCGCGCTGCTTCACCATCTGGATGGCCGGCGGCGGCATCAAGGGCGGCCAGGTTCACGGCGAAACCGACGAAATGTCCTACAACATTGTCCGCGACCCCGTGCACATCCGTGATCTTCACGCCACCATCCTCCACTCGCTCGGACTTGATCACGAGCGTCTCAGTTTCAAGTTCCAGGGTCTTGACCAACGCCTCACCGGCGTCGAACCCGCCAGGGTGGTCAAGGAACTTTTCGCCTAAAAACGACGGCTTGTCCCTGAATGGCGCTTGATAGATTTCGCGGCAATATGCGAATGCCGCACGCAAAAAGAACCGCCGTGCTTTTTCCGATGGCGGTGGTGCACAAATGCGGTAAGCTTCCCTGGACTTCGGCTTCGCGGTTCGAACTCTTTTCGGTTTATGGAAGACTGCGACCGCTATCTCACCCGCAACGCTTCATCCCTGGTGCGGTTCCGGCGGCACCTTCACCGGCATCCGGACCTCAGCGGCCAGGAGCATGCGACCACCGCCTGGGTCAGCCGGCAACTCAAGGCAGCAGGCATTGCCCATCAGTTGGGACCGCAACAACGCGGAATCATCACCGCCATCCTCCCCGCGGCGGATGGCAAACTACCGGTGGTAGCCCTGCGCGCGGACATCGACGCCCTGCCGATTTTGGAAGAGAACGAGGTGGATTACCGCTCCGCCAACCCCGGAGTGATGCATGCCTGCGGCCATGACGCCCACACCGCGATCCTGCTGGGCGCTCTCCGCGCTGTGCGAAATGCCCGGCCCGGCGTCGCGTGGCGCGGGATTTTCCAACCTGCCGAAGAGATCGGTCACGGGGCCAGGGACATGATCGATCACGGCGCGCTCAAGGGCGTGGATGCGGTCATCGCCCTGCATGTGGATCCGAACATTTTCAGTGGCCAAGTCGTGGTCGCTGCCGGACCCCAGACCGCGTTCTGTCAGGACTTCGAAATCACCATCCGCGGCCGGGGCGGCCACGCGGCCAGGCCCCATCAAACGGTCGACCCGGTGGCGGTGGCGGCGCAGCTCGTGACGC
>JBGSUP010000327.1:0-4262 GCA_041753485.1 Akkermansiaceae bacterium | reverse complement strand
CTGTCAATCCGGACAAACTCGTCGGCACCTGGATCAGCAAACGTGATGATGGGGGGGCCGTCACGCTCGTCCTGACGGCAGACGGCAAGTTCACCTGGACCTTCGACAAGGGTGACAAGGCCGGCAATCTCGCCGGCGAGTTCGGCATCGCGGAGGAAAACCTGCTGGTGCTCTCCTCGGAAGACTCGCAGTTGGTCGGTGAGGTCACCTTCCAGGAAAATTCGAAACTCAACTTCTCCCTCGCCGGAGGGCCGCGTGGCGACCCCGGCTTGAATTTCGAACGCGTGCCCTGAAAACCGCGGCAGTCCCTTGTCCGGACGTCCCGACCGGATCTGACAGCCGGAAGGCGAGACGCGCCAGCCGGTTTCCGGCTCGGGTTGCTTCACAAATCCTCTTGCGCAACGGGCTGGATCGCCTCGACCCGGACAATCACGTTCATGCTCTCGAATGCGCCGGTCGGCCCCTCCCATGAGCCGGAAATCGGCGAGGCCTTTTCCTGCTCGCGCGTCACCGCCACCGCCACATGTTCAGCGCCGGCCATCTTGTTGTTGGTCGGGTCGAACCCGCGCCAGCCGGCACCGGGCAGATAGATCTCGGTCCATGCGTGGGTCGCGCCGTGCTGCCCCTCACCCATCTGGATGTAGCCGGTCACAAAACGCGCCGCAAAACCCAGGTGCCGTGCGGTCTCCATCATGAATACCGCATAATCACGGCAGGATCCGGTTCCCAGCCGCAAGGTTTCACACGGCAATTGAACTCCGTATTCCTCCCGCCAGGTGTATTTGATCGCGTCAAAAACCGCCGTGTTCAGGCGCTGGAGCAGTTCCAGGGTGTTGACCACGGTGCCTGTTTGATAGACTCCGCGCAACCATTCCAGCAAACGGTCCCCGTCGTGCGGGTAACTCGGAATCCGGAACGGCAGAATGTCAATCTGCTCATCCGCCGCGTATTGGAAAGGATACTCAAGAGCCATGCTGGCGATGCCGCACTCCATCAGGCGTTCTTCATTCAGATCAACAATCAGATCACTGTGAATCCTGAGAAGCGTGGACGGCTCCAGGAAGGTGATCATCGCGATCGAATTGCCATGAATGTCCCGCAACCAGTCAACCGCAGCCGGCGGGGAAACCTCTACGGAGGCCGTCGTAATCCGGATGTCATGCCCTTCGCGCGGACGCATCAGGACGCGATGCACGCCGAAGGTGACGGGTTCCCTGTATTGATACTCCGTGGTGTGGACGATCCGCATTTTCTTACTCATGGAATTCAAAAAGGTGGAGATCATCTTCCAAAACGTTGAAAGCAGGCACTCATCCGCCCGCGGATGCAAGCAAGATCCTGATGCATGATCCGGGTCTGTTGCCACCGGACTTTTACCGCTGCCAATCCAGGGCGCTTGTCGGGTCAGTTGATTGGCGGCGGGGGATTCTCAGCCTGATTCCAGTCATCGTCCAATGGACAGCCGCTTACGACACCGGATGCACTTGATGCGGCACTCCGGTGCTCGCGCACAAGTTTTGCATGAAACACCGGGGGCCCGGACCTTTGTGAGAAGGCACCGCCCGCGGGTCGCGGCTCGGTGCTGCGCCGCTTTTGAATCCCAGCGGGACTCTCGCAATGGGAGTTGCGCGGCCTGCGGTTTTGCATCAGATCAAGTGCGTCATGAGCACCTACCGCAAAGCATCGGAAATCAAAGTGGGGGTCGTCGGTTACGGCGGCGCGTTCAACATGGGCCGCCAGCACTTGCAACAAATGCAGGCGGCGGGAATGACGCCGGCGGCGGTGGTCGAGTTGGATCCGGCGCGGCTTGCAGTGGCTGCGGCGGATTTTCCGGGGATCGCGACCTACCCGGATGTCGCGGCAATGCTCAAGCACCCGGCGGTGGACCTGGTGGTGCTCATCACGCCGCACAACACGCACGCATCACTGGCCCTGCAATGTCTCAAGGCCGGCCGCCACGTGGTGTGCGAGAAACCGCTGGCCATCACCACCGCCGAGGTGGATGTGATGATCCGTGCCGCCGAAAAGTCCGGGGTGATGCTTTCGACCTATCACAACCGTCACTGGGACGGGCGCATCCTGCAGGCGGTGGAGATGGTCAGGAAGCGCAAGCTCATCGGCGACATCGTGCGCATCGGCTGCCACATGGGAGGCTACAGCAGACCGGGCGACTGGTGGCGCTCCAGCCTGAGTGTTTCCGGCGGCATTCTGTATGATTGGGGGGTTCATTTGCTGGAATACTCGCTGCAACTCATTGAGTCCCCGGTGACCGAGGTGAGCGGCTTCGCACACCATGGATTCTGGGCTCCGCAAACGCGCTGGAAGGCGGATACGATCGAGGACGAGGGATTTGCGGTGGCGCGTTTCAAGAGCGGCCAGTGGCTGACGCTTTCGATCACCCACATCGACTCGAAGGGCCGCGAGGGCTGGCTGGAAATCACCGGCACCCGCGGCACGCTGCTGCTGGATGCCGGGCACTCGACACTCTATCAGCATGTGGATGGCAACCAGATCACCACCCGCCTGCCAAATCCGGAGGACCAGGGACACCGCTATTATGAAAACGTGCGCGACCATCTGGTGAAGGGTAAAAACCTGGTGATCACCGCGGAGTGGTCGCGGCGGCCGATCCACATCCTCGATCTAGCGGGGCGGAGTGCGGCCCAGGGCCGCGCGCTTGCCGCGAAATACGGCTGAGCCGGCGGCGTCTTTCCGGAAATTCGCGCATCCTGCGGTAGCCAGCGCGGCCGGATGTGGCTATGACACGGCCTGCCGCGTTTTGTTTCCGCCGCGCCCCGCCCCTGATGTCCTCCGCCAAAGCCACTGGAAAAGTCAGCGCCGCCGTGATGGCGAGCCGGGTGCTCGGCCTGCTGCGCGAAATGATGTTTGCCGGACTTTTCGGCGGCAGCAAGTGGATGGACTGCTTCTATCTGGCCTTCAAGGTGCCCAACCTGCTGCGCGATTTGTTTGCCGAGGGCGCGCTCTCGCAGGCCTTCGTGACGACGTTTTCCAAGAAGCTCAAAACCGAGGGCGAGCAACCGGCCTGGGCGCTGGCCAACAAGATGATGACGCTGGCCGCCGTGTTCATGGGAGTCGTCACGCTCGTCGGCATCGGCATCGCGCCGTGGATCGTCGGGTTGCTCACCTCGCTCGCCCGCGCCGGCAGTTCGCCACGGAGCTACAATCCGGAGGAGATCGCGCTGACGATCACGATGGTGCGCGTGATGTATCCGTTTATTCTGTTAGTCTCGCTGGCGGCGCTGGTGATGGGCATGCTCAACGCGCGCAATGTGTTCGGCATCCCGGCGCTCTCATCGTGTTTTTTCAATCTCGGCTCGATGATTGGCGGCGCGGCGCTCGGCTGGTGGATGGATCCCGCGTGGGGGAAACAAAGCCTGGTCGGGTTTTCCATCGGCGTGGTGATCGGCGGCATGGCGCAACTGGTCTGCCAGTTTCCGGCGCTGCGGCGCGCGGGCTATCGTTTCGCGGCAGATTTCCAGTGGCGGGATTCCGGCGTCCGGCAAATCCTCAAACTGATGGGTCCGGCGCTGATCGCGGCCTCGGTGGTGCAGGTGAATGTGGTGATCAACGCGATGTTCGCCTTCGGCGTCGGCGAGGGCGCGGTGAGCTGGCTGAGTTATGCCTTCCGCCTGATGCAGCTTCCGATCGGCGTCTTCGGCGTGGCGGTGGCCACGGTCACGCTGCCGGCACTCGCGCGCGCGGCGGTCAGCGGCATCGGTGCGGATTTCAAGCCGACACTCTCCAGGGGCCTGCGGCTGGTGGCCTTTCTCGTGCTGCCCTCCATGCTCGGTCTCGTGCTGCTTGCGGACCCGATCGTGAGCGTGCTTTACGAGCGCGGCGCATTCGATGCGCACGACCGCCTGCAGACTGCGGCGGCCTTGCGCGCCTATGGCTACGGGCTTTTGTTTTATGCCTGGCTCAAGGTCCTGCAACCGGCGTTTTACGCGATCGAAAGGCGCTGGATCCCGATGCTGGTGAGCATCCTCGCGCTCGGCATCAACATCGGTTGCAACTGGTTTTTCGTCTTCGTCATGCGCTGGGGTCACGAGTCGCTGGCGCTGACCACAAGCATCAGCGCGACGTTGAATTTCCTGATCCTGTATGCCGCGATGCGGAAATTCGCCGGCGATTTCGGCATGGCGGATCTGGCTGCCCTGCTGGTCAAGCTGGCAGGCGCGGGTGCGGCGATGGCCGCCGTCTGCCTTCTGGCGAACCGCGCCTTGTTTGTGGATCCCGCGCAG
>JBGSUP010000326.1:0-1960 GCA_041753485.1 Akkermansiaceae bacterium | reverse complement strand
TGAGCGGAACCGGCAACCTCTGGCTCTCGTCGGGCACCTGGTCGATCATGGGCATCGAGACCGCTGAGGCCGTCACTTCGCCGGAAGCGCTCGAGCGGGGATTCTGCAATGAACTCGGAGTGAACGGCAGCGTGCGTTTCCTCAAGAACATCGCCGGGCTCTGGCTCATCCAGGAATGCAAACGCCAGTGGGAACTCGATGGCGACAGCCCGGACTACGCGGCGATGGCGGCGATGGCCGAGGCCGCCGAACCGTTTTCCGCCTTCATCAATCCGGACGATCCGGTGTTTGCCAGTCCCGGCGGGATGCCGGAAAAAATCCGCGGCTGGTGCGAAAAGACCGGCCAGAAAGCGCCGCCGGACAAAGGGACCATCCTGCGGGTGGCCACCGACTCGCTGGCGCTGAAATACCGCAGGGTGTTTGAAGACATCAAAACGCTCACCGGCATGGATTTCCAACGGCTGCATGCCGGCGGCGGCGGCATCCAGAACGAGCCGCTCAGCCGTGCGACGGCCAACGCGCTGGGCATCGAGATGGTGGCAGGTCCGGTGGAGGCCACATCCTGCGGCAATGTGATCACCCAGATGATCGGCACCGGCCACCTCGCCGATCTCCAGGCCGGCCGCGAGTTGATCCGCCGCTCGTTTGATTTCCGGGTCTTCGAGCCACAGGACACCGCCGCCTGGAATGCCGCCTACGCGAGGTTCAAAGCGTTCTAACCAAGTTGCCGCGCGGCCTGAAGCGTGTTCTTCATCAGCATGGCGATGGTCATCGGACCGACGCCGCCGGGCACCGGCGTGATGGCGGAGCAACGCGGCGCGACTTCCTGATAAGCGACATCGCCGGTGAGTCGGTGACCGGATTTTTTCGCGGCGTCCGCGACGCGATTGATGCCTACATCGATGACGACGGCACCGGGTTTCACCCAGTCCGCCCTGACCATTTCCGGGCGGCCGACGGCGGCGACGAGGATATCGGCGCGGCGGCAGATGGCAGGCAGGTCGCTGGATCGCGAGTGGGCGATGGTGACGGTGGCGTTCGACTTTCTGGAGACTAACAAAAGTGCCATCGGCTTGCCGACGATCATGCTGCGGCCGATGACCACCGCCTCCGCGCCCTGGGTGGAAATACCGTCGATTTCCAGCAGTTTCATGCAGCCTGCGGGCGTGCAGGGCACGAAGCCGGTGGGGTCTTCGAGTACGAGCTTGGCGACGTTTTCCGGGTGAAAGCCATCGACATCCTTGCGCGGATCGATGGCGCGGATGACCGCCTCCTCATCGATGTGTTCGGGCGGCGGTGACTGGACGAGGATGCCGTGGATGGCGGGATCCTCGTTGAGCTCGCGGACGACCCGGAGCAATTCCTGCTGGGTGGTTGCGGCCGGGAGTTCGATCTTGCGCGAGTGGAAGCCGAGCTCGGCGCAAGTGCGCGCCTTGGAGCCGACATAAACCTTGGAGGCGGGGTCCTCACCAACAAGCACCACCGCGAGTCCGGGAGTGATACCTTTGGCTGTTAGGACTGCGGCTTCGGCGCGGCACTCGTCGAGCACGGCGGCGGCCACGGATTTTCCATCGAGGATATGGGGAGTGGTCATGGGATTTTGAATAGTGGGTTTCGAATGTTGGATGGCTTCAGGCGTCGTCAGTCCCTTGAATCATGACTTTTTCGAGGTTGAGGCGTTCTCTTTCAAAGGTGTCCGCATCCACGCCGCGGGTGAGGCGGATGGCTTCGGCGAAAGTAACTTCCACCCTGCTGAAGGGCTTGGGGATGACAAAGTGGTCCCAGCTTTTCAGGCGCCATGCCGAGGAAAACCGGAGGTGGATGGGAATGATCGGGGCACCGGTGGACTCGGCGAGCTTGATGACGCCGGGCTGGACCCGATAACGCGGGCCGCGCGGGCCGTCGGGCGTGAGGCAGACATCGAGGCCTTCCTGGAGGGCACGCTTGAGGCCGACGAGGG
>JBGSUP010000325.1:0-12716 GCA_041753485.1 Akkermansiaceae bacterium | reverse complement strand
GCGCTCCAGCACCGCCGCGAGCGCGAACCTCGGGGCCAGCACCGTCGGCAGGTCCTTGAGGCTGTGCACGGCGATGTCGATGGAGCCGTCATCAAGTGCCAGTTCCAGCTCCTTGATAAACACGCCCTTGTCGAAGGTGCCCTCGGCCTTTGCCACATCGGCCAGTGAGACATCGGTGCGGCGGTCGCCGGTGGTTTTGATGATCTGGCGCTCGATTGGCAGGTCGGGAAACGTCGCGGCAAGCGCGGCTTCGGTGGCGGCGGCCTGCACCAGCGCCAATTCGCTGCCACGTGTGCCAACGGTGAATGGAATGGGGGATGTTTCGTTCATGCCAAGGATTTGCGAAGTCATGCACGCGTCTTGCGCCGGCCTTCCTTGCCCGCGGAACGTCCGCCGTGCAAGCCCGGGCTGCAAACCGGAGCGCGTTCTCGTGCGGCTGGCTTCACCCACCGCGCTCCCCGAACGTGCGATCATCCGACATCCGTGCGGTGGAGTTTGGCCGGGAATTTCAAAACAATGTTGCAGAGGCGGAGCTGAAGTGTGTAAATGACATGAGAAGCGGTAAGGAGGGGAACATGAGAGAAGAACCCGATGTGGAGACCATCATGCTGAAGCGCCTGACTGAAGGACGGCTTGCAGGTTTCAATCAGGAGCGATTGGTCCCTCCGGATCACGCGGAATTGGCGAGACTCCTGCATGAACTCCAGGCACATCAAGTGGAATTGGAGATGCAGAACGAGGAACTCCGCCTGTCGCGGGCCGAGCTGGATGCCGGGTCCCGGCGTTTGAACGAGCTGTATGATTTCGCGCCTGCGGGATACTTTTCCATCACGGCAGCCGGGCAGATCCGCCAGCTCAATCTGGTGGGTGCCGGACTGCTTGGCAATGATCGTGACCAGCTTCAGGGCAAGGCATTCCGGGACTATGTGGCGGCGGGTGACCACGCCACGTTCGATCATTTCCTGCGGGACGTGTTCTCCGGCCATCCGGCGGATCCCTGCGAGATCAAACTCGATCCGCCTCAAGGCCATGAGGCGGTGATCCAGATTTCGGGTGTGCTTGCGCCCGATCGTTCGGTGTGCCGGATCGCGGCGATGAATGTCACCGCACAGCGCAGGGCGGAGCGTGCTGAACGCGAGCGGATCGAGGATCTCGACCGGATTTTCGAGTTGTCGCCCGACCTGATCGGGATCGCCGGGCGGGACGGGTGTTTTCACCGCGTGAATCCGGCGTTCGAGCGGATTCTCGGTTACAGCCGGGAGGAATTGACGGGGAGGTGTTATCTCCACTTCGTGCACCCGGACGATCGCGAGGCGACGGTCGGGCAAATGGTGCGGCTTGAGGCGGGCGAGGAGATCAAGGATTTCGTAAACCGCTACCGTTGCAAGGATGGAACTTACCGCAGCCTCGAGTGGCGTGCCACCAGCTACCGCCAGGACGTGATTTACGCCATGGCGCGTGACATCACCGGCCGGCAGGAGACGGAGGACGCCCTGCGCTTGTCGGAGGCCAAGTTCCGCAGCATCATTGAGTCCACACCCACGGCGATCTACCTCTACCAACTCACACAAGACGGGCGGCTTGTCCTGACCGACTTCAATCCCGCGGCGGATCGGGAGACGGGAATCAGCCATGCGTCTTTGATCGGCAAGACGGTGGAAGAGGCGTTTCCCGCGCTGATTGGGACCGGGGTTCCGCAAAAGTTCAAGGAGGTGGCGGCAGGCGGGATCACCCCGCAACCGTTCGTGGTTCGGTATGACGATGAGCGGATTTCCGGAGTTTTTGACGTGAGTGTTTTCCAGACTGGGCCGGGAATGATCGCGGTGGCGTTCCAGGACATCAGCGAGCGCATCCGGGCGGAGGAGGAGTTGAAGAATGCCCGTGACGAGTTGGAGTCGCGGGTCCGGCAGCGGACCTCCCAGTTGCAGGAGCGCACGCTGCAATTGAGCAAACTGGCCCGCGAGTTGACTCAGGTCGAGGAGCGGGAACGCAGGCGCATCGCCGCATTGATCCATGATGATTTGCAGCAGATGCTGGTGGCGGCGCTACTGAATCTCGGGATGTTGAAATCAAGTGTTTCCGGCGGGGAAGTGGCTGCGGATTTCGCGCACATCGAGGGCATTCTGCGGGATTCGATCCAGACCACCCGCTCGCTCACCGCCGAGTTGAGCCCCTCGGTCCTGCATCAATCCGGCCTTGCGCCGGCGCTTCATTGGTTGCGGGCCTGGTGCATGGAAACCTACGGCCTGGAGGTCGCGGTGAAAGCCGCCGGGGAGATCGACCCTGGGCCGGAGGCTTGCGTGACCCTGTTCCGTTGTGTCCGTGAATTGTTGTTCAATATCGTCAAACATGCGGGTGTGAAATCCGCGGAGTTGGCCATGGCGCGCGGTCCGGATGGCAGGGTGAGGATCGAAGTGAGCGACAAGGGCCGGGGATTCGATCCCGAGGCTCTGCGGTTCCGCGAGGACGTCGCGGGTGGCTTCGGCCTGTTCAGTGTTCGTGAGCGGCTTGATCTGTTAGGTGGCGGGCTCGAAGTCGAGAGCTCGCCGGGGCGCGGCAGCCGGTTTGTCCTGTGGGTGCCGCTGCCGGTCGCCGGGCACCCCGCCCTGTCAGAGGATGCTCTGGAGGGCTGCGGGCATCCGCAGCCGGATCCGACACCCGGCGACGGGCGGTCGATGTCCGCCGGCGAGCTGGTTCCGAGGACCCGGATCGTGGTGGCCGATGACCACGGGCCGGTGCGTGTCGGCCTGGTGCGGTTGCTTGAATCCGAAGCCGGTTTCGAAGTGGTGGGGCAGGCGGCGGACGGAGTGGAAGCCCTGGAATTGGCGCGGCTTCTGCGCCCGGACGCGGTCGTCACGGACCTCAACATGCCGCGCATGAACGGTCTCGAACTCACCGCCGTGATTCATCGGGAATTGCCAGCGGTGCACGTGTTGGGGCTCTCGATCGAGGTGGACGATGATCGCCGCGCGGCGATGCTGCGGGCGGGTGCCGTGGACCTGCTCCACAAAAACCAATCCGCGGCTGAGCTCATCGCCGCATTGAGACTCCATTCCGCCACCGCGGGTCCAGCTGCCAATGCGTGATGCCCCGTAGGTTTTATCGTAAAGTAACTGCAGCGCACAGCATGCGCCAGGTTTCGGAAATGCAGCCCGACTTGATTGGCGGGCGCGCGGCACATCAAAAATCAACAAGCAGAGTGCTGCCCGGGTGAAACGGATCGGGTTGGTCCCTGCTCTTGTATTGGTTGAAGCGGTGGTCTTTTTCTCGTCACACCTCGACCACCTCGTTCTCGCCAGGGCGGATCAGTTCCACCTGCCTGGTGTTTCAGCCCTTCGGTGTCGATGGTTTTATGCCAGTTCAGCGCCGGGACATCGCTCGCCGCTCTGGCGGCGGTGGGTCCTGCGGAAAGAGCGGCGTTCCATGGGATCAGCCTGGCAGTCAGTGAACGTCGGGAAGTTAACGGGAATTAGAGATTGGCGAGGAGGAAGGCGGCGCGGTCTCGATGAGACCGCAGGAAGATGAAAGGTGGACGGATTGGCCACAAACAACCGTGGGAACTGCTCCAGCCACGGTTCTATTCCCGTCACCGCCACCATCGCGACTGAGCTGGCAAAAATCCACCGTGGTGGCGGATCATCCCTTTTGCGCGGTGAGCCGTTGGGATGCCCAAACGGCGAGGAAGGTGACAAGCAGCAGCAGGGTGCTCAGGGCGTTGATGACGGGGAACTCGCGGCTTTTCTTGATCATGCTGTAGATGACCACCGGCAAGGTGTCGGCACCGGGGCCCTTGACGAAGAAGGTGACGACGAAGTCATCCACGGAGAGAGTGAATGCCAGGAGTCCGCCGGCGAGGATGCCGGGAGCGAGTAACGGCAGCACGACCTTGCGGAAGGCCTGGCAACGCGTGGCTCCCAGATCGCGGGCGGCGTCCACGATCTGGAAATCGAAATCCTGCAAGCGCGACTGCACGACGAGGGTGACATAACTGATGCAGAAGGTGACGTGGGCGATGGTCACGGTGACGAGGCTGAGTTGCCGACCGAGCGAGACGAAAAGCAGCAGCAGGCTCATGCCCATCAGGATCTCCGGCAGGACCAGTGGCATGGTGATGAGGATTTCATGGGCGCTTCGCAGGCGCGAACGAAAGCGGTGCAGCGCGAAGGCAGCGCTGGTGCCGAGGATCATCGCGCCGCTGCTGGCGATGGTGGCGACTTGCAGCGAGTTCATCAGCGCCGTCCAGAGATCGTCGCGCTCCAGCAGGCGCTCATACCATTTGAAGGTGAAGCCCTGCCAGGTGGTGCCGAAACGCGAGAGATTGAACGAGTTGAGGATCAGCACGCTGATGGGTAGATAGAAAAACGCCAGCACGAGCCAGGTGGTGATCAGCGGAAGGCGGCTGGTTTTCATGGGGCAAACGCTGAGAAGCAGGGATTAAGAGGAAAAACCTCCGTCGGGGGACGGGGTCAGCTGGACTTCAACGTTTTTTCGGCTCTTCCGTTGGCCTCGCGGCGGCGGAAGAGGAGAGGGGCGAGCACGGCGAGAGTGAGGATGGCCGCCATGGCGGAGGCCGAGGGCAGGTTGCGGTCGGCGAAATTCCGCTGGGCGATCTTGTTGCCGATCATCTGGCCGTCGGTGCCGCCGACGAGGTCCGGGACGACGTAGGATCCGAGCATGGGGACGAAGACGATGACCAGCGCGGTGGTGATGCCCTTGCGGATGCCGGGAAGAAAGATCGACCAGAACGAACGGAAGGCAGTGGCCCCGAGGTCGCGTGCGGCGTCCAGCAGGCTGAAGTCGAATTTTTCGGCGGCGGCATAGAGTGGCAGGATGGCGAAGGGCAGATAGGTGTAAACGCTCACCAGTACTACGGCACCGGAGTTGAAGAGCAGGGATTCGTTTTCCCCCAGCAGGTGGATGGCGCGGAAAAAGCGGGCCAGGCCGCCCTCCGAGTGGAGGATCTGGTTCCAGGCGAAGACGCGGATGAGAAAATTCGTCCAGAAGGGTACGATGATGAGCAGCAGCAGGCGTGGCCGCCATTCCTTGCGGACTCTTGCCAGAAACCAGGCCACCGGCAGCGCGAGGGCGAGGCAGATCGCGGTGGTCAGTCCGCTGATCCAAAAGGTGCGCCAGAGCAGGATCAGGATGCTTTTTTGTCCGAAGATGGCGAACTGCCCGAGCGTCCAACCCGCGCCGATGCCGCCCGCCGGGTCGGTTTCGCGGAAGGCGATGGCCAGCACCAGCAGGGTGGGGGCCAGCACGAAAAACGCCAGCCAACCGAAGCTGGGAAGCGTGGCGAGGAACTCCTGGCGAGACTTTTTCAAAGGCGTGCGCGGATAGATCTAGGCGGCGGGAGCGGATCTGGCGATGGTTTTGTCGCGCCTGCTTGATTCCGCCGGGTGCTTCCCTACACTGGCGGGCATGTTCACCAAGCGCCACGGCCCGCCGGGTTCCTCACCCGCGACGCTGATCCCCCATTTGGTCGATGGCGAGGTCCGGATGCCCGTGATCCGGATCATCGCCTATGACAAGGAGCACCTGGAAGACCGGGAAATCACCGATATCCGCGAACTCGACGAAATGTTCGATAGCCGCAAGGTTGTCTGGATCAACATCGATGGACTCGGCGATGTGGAGGCGCTCAAACACCTCGGGGAGCGCTTCAATCTCCATCCGCTGGCGCTTGAGGACGTGCTGAACACCGGCCAGCGGCCGAAGATCGAACAAACGCCGGATTACGTGTTCATCTGCGCCCAGATGTTCTATCAGGATAACAGGCTCGCCATTTGCGGCGAGCAGATCAGCCTTTTCCTCGGCCGGAACTTTCTCATCACGGTGCAGGAGGAGGGGGAATACGATGTCTTTGATCCGGTGCGCGAGCGCATCCGCTCCGGCCGCGGCTTCATCCGCAAGTCGAAGGCCGACTACCTCGCCTACGCGCTGCTCGACTCGATCATCGACCACTATTACCCGGTGTTGGAGGCCCTGGGTGCCGCGATCGAAGATCTGGAGGACCGCCTGCTGGAAAAGCCCTCGCGCGAGATGGTGTTCAAGCTGCACGAGCAGCGGCGCCAGCTCACGCAGATGCGCCGCTTCGTCTGGCCGCTGCGTGACGTGGTGAACTCGATGCTTCACGATTCATCGGGTTTCATCGGCAGTCCGACCAAGCTGTTCCTTCGCGACTGTTACGATCACACCGTGCAGTTGATGGATCTGGTGGAGAGCCACCGCGAGCTGACCGCCGCGCTGATGGAGCTCTATCACTCGAGCGTCGGGCTGCGCACCAACGAGATCATGCGCGTGCTCACCGTGATCACCTCGATTTTCATTCCGCTGACGTTCCTTGTTGGCGTTTACGGAATGAACTTCGCGCCCGTTTCCACGACGGGTGAAAAGCTCCCGCTCAACATGCCGGAGCTCTATCACCCGTATGGCTACGCCGGGCTGATGGTCCTGATGGTGCTCATCGCCATCGGCCAGTTGATTCTGTTCCGCAAGATGAAGTGGCTCTGAGCAGCTGGCGCGCCGGGCGGGCGCGTGTCATGCCGCGTTTCGGAGGTTCCGGGCGTGATGCGCCGGGACGTCTCCGGTCTGGACAGCGGGCGTGCGCTTTCGCAAATTGCACCAATCTCATGCGCATCACGGACCGCTACATCGGAAAACAAGTGCTGATGGGCACCTTGTATGCCGTGTTGGTGCTGGGACTGGTCCTGGTGCTGGGCAACCTGTTCAAGAAGATCCAGCCGCTGCTGGTGGATCAGAAGGCGCCGCTCGAGCTGGTGCTCCGCTTTGTGCTCAGCGTGCTGCCGCTCTCGCTCATGTATACCGTCCCGTGGGGATTCCTTTCGGCCGTGTTGCTCGTTTTCGGGCGCTTGTCGGCCGGCCAGGAGATCACCGGCTTCCGGGTGGCCGGGATCAGCCTGGCGCGGTTGTCCGCTCCGGTGTTCGTGATTGGCCTGCTGCTCTCGTTCGCAAGCCTGTGGCTAAATGTCAACGTGGTGCCGCAGTCCAAGGCCTCCTCGGCGCAGTTGATCTACGAGCAGGCCTCGCGTGATCCCGACTCCTTGCTCAAACCGGGCGTGGTGCAGGGGAATTTCAGGGGTGAGGGCAGTGATTTGCAGAAGGTGCTGGTCGAGGGCAAGTCCGGCGAATGGGTCGAGGGCTTCCATTTCTATCAGATTCCGGGCGGCCAAAGCGGCGGCCGCACCTATGTCCACGCGGCAAGGGCCGCGCTGACGGTGGATTCGGTCAACAGCCAGCTGCGTGTGAAACTGGAGGACGCCTTCTTCGAGACGCACAAGCCAGGCGGGAGCATTGAAATGGCCTTTGCGGGAAACGCGGAGCCGCTCCTGATTGATTTGAAGCGACCGCGCGACCGTCGGACGCGGCCGAGTGCGATGACCAACCCGGAGATCCGTGCGCGGCTGGTGGCCGATCCGCCACTCTCGCCCGAGCAAAAAGTGCGCTTCCGCTCCGAAATCACCAAGCGCTACTCGTTTTCAATGGCCTGCCTCGCCTTTGCCTTCATTGCGGTGCCGCTCGGTCTGGGCTCGCGCCGCCAGGACACTTCCAGCGGCTTGATTCTCAGCCTGCTCATCGGGACGGGCTATTTCCTGGTCACCATTCTTGCCGAGCAGTTCAAATCCGACGCATGGGCGACCACGGTCCTGTGGGCACCCAATGTTGCCTGCATTCTTTGCGGGTTGGTCCTTTTCCGCCGGGCCCGATTCAAGTAAACCGCTCCGTTTGATGAAGATTCTTCGCAAAATCCTGAGAGCTGGACGCAATGTGAAGAACCACTTCGCAGCGGAGCATGTCACGCTGCTTCCCTTCATCGGCTCGTTGCGGCGCTATGGTTTCGAGAAACTGAAGTATGATCTGGGGGCCGCCTCGAATGTCACCTTGCTGGCTGTATCACAGGCGATTGCATTCGCCGCCATTGCGGGGCTGCCGGTGGTGCATGGAGTGCTGTGCACCGCCGTCGCCGCGCTGGTGGCCCCACTGTTCTCGGCATCCCGGCATACGATCATGGGCCCCACCAACGCCACGGCCTTCATGTTGTTCAGCTTCTTTTCGGTGAATCCGGTACTCGCCGGAAGATCCGAAGAACTGGTTCCCTTGTTGGTTCTGATGGTCGGTTTGTTCGCCGCCGTGGGGGCCATTCTGCGCTTGGCCGATCTTATGCAGTTTGTCTCGCGTAGTGTGCTCGTCGGCTACATCTCTGGGGCGGCCGTGCTGATTCTGGCCAACCAGACCATCCATTTGCTGGGCGTGGCACCATGGATTGATGCCGACACCGCCGCCTCTCTCGCGGGATTGGTGATGAGCCTGGTCCATGCCCTGCCGCACACCGACTGGGTCTCGCTGGTGATTGGTGCAAGCACGCTTGTTCTTTACTATGGTCTGCTCCGTTGGAAGCCGAAGCTACCGGTTTTCGCCATCACCCTGGTGATTTCCTCCGCCGTGTTTGGCCCGTTGATCCGCTTTCATGTGCCGCCCTTTGATGGGGCGGCGACCTTTGCGTCCTTCGGATTCGATGAATTGGTTCCCAAGATGCCACATCTCTTGCGTGCGGGTGTCTTCAACGACATCTCAGCAATGCTCGGGGTGGCGCTGGCGATCGCCTTTCTGGCGTCTTTGGAGAACACCCTGATGGCCAAAGCCCTTGCCTCCCGCTCTGGCGATCATGCGGATGTGAACCAGGACATGTTCTCGGTTGGCATGGCCAATCTGGCGAGCGCCTTTGCCGGTGGCATGCCCGCGTCCGGCTCGCTCACGCGCTCGGCGCTGAACTTTGAATCCGGTGCCCGCACGCGTTTTGCTTCGCTATTTTCCGGGCTTTTCAGTCTGGCCTTCGCCGTGGCGCTGGCCGCTTCGATGGGGTGGGGGCTGCCGTTGATCGACTACATCCCCAAGGCCGCGCTGGCTGCGCTGGTCATTGCGCTCTCCTTCTCGCTGTTCAACCTGCGCCACATTCGGATTTGCCTGCGCTCGACCCGCGATGACGCCACGGTTCTCGTCACCACCTTCGTCGCTACGCTGCTCGCTCCCTTGTATGTCGCCATCTTCATCGGCGTCGCCGTTTCCATCAGCCTGTTCCTGCGCAAGGCCAGCCGGCCGCACCTCGTGGAATACGAGTTCAGCGAAGAGGGCGAGCTGCGCGAAATGGGTGAAAAACGCAAACGCCCGATCCCCGCCATCTCCATCGTCCATGTCGAAGGCGACTTGTTCTTCGGCGCGGCTGAGTTGTTCCGCACGCAGATTCAACGCACTGTCTCCGATCCGGCGATCCAGGTGATCATCCTGCGCCTCAAGAACGCCCGGCATCTGGATGCCACCAGCGTCATGGCGCTGGAGGACCTGATCCGCTTCATGCGCGGCAAGGGCCTGCATCTCATCGTTTCGGGCGCCTCGCGCGATGTCTATCGGGTGCTCAAGCAGTCCGGCGTGCTGCTCACCCTGCAGGAGGGCTGCGACCGCAGGGCGGGGGAGACCAACCTGTTTCTAACCAATCCGCGCAACCCGAATCTATCCACCCGTGGCGCTCTCAAGCGCGCCCAGCAGGTTCTCGGCACCGACAAGGCGGACATCCGCATCTTCTACGATCCCAGCCAGCCCTTGCAGACATGAAACGCCTCATTTTCCCCTTGCTGGTGGTCGCGCTGCTGGCCGCGTTTTTGTTCTGGTGGTTTTCACCGGGGCAGATCCTCAAGCGGCGCACGCGCTCGTTGTTAGAGACGCTGACCATGGATGCCGGTGCCGGGCGCTCCACCCGCCAGATGGGCGTCTATTCGCTCAATGCGCTGCTCGCGCCCGAGGTGGAACTCAACACCCCCACCATCCAACAGGCCAATGGAACCTTCGAGCGCGCCGACCTGGAATCCGCCTATGCCTGGCTCTGCCAGCAGGCGAAGCAAACCCGCTTCGAACTCGACCGCTTCGAGTCGGTTAGCATCATCGGCAACCGCGGCGAAGTCGCGTTCTCACTCGACGCGCTCGTCGAGCTTCCCACCTACCGCCCGGCCGACGGGCGTTATCAGGTAACTTTCCGCTGGCAGCGCGAGGATGACAACTGGCGTCTCGCCGCCGCCACCTGGCTTGAGAAAAAACGCTGAGATCCTGGTCAATCGGCTGCATCCATGCCCGGCAGGCCCGCGCGGATTTTTTCGGAAAAATCCGCCGCCTCGTTCGCCGCCTTCGCCCGCTCGTTGATGTGGGAAATCCGTTTCAACTCCGCGAAGGGCAGCGAGCGGTCGAGCGCGCCCCGTTCGTAGAGAAGTTTGTCGCCGAAACCGTTGACCAGCATCCGCCAGTCCCAGGGCGCGCGCTCGGATGCCGCGCGTTGCTGGCGGATGGCGGTGGTGCAGTTGTTGGTCACGGCATTATACCAGCGCGGAGTGGCGTGCAGCTCGTTGACGGTGCGCACATACTCCATGAAGGCCGCCCGCGCGTGCGGTGCGTTGAGCCGATAGAGATAGACATCCTCGCCCTGCCGGTAGCTCGTGCGCACGCGGATCACATCGCGCTCGTCGGCCACCACGTAAAACAATTCGAACTGCCGGTAGAGGCCGCCCACGGCCGAGTAGGCTTCGCCCTTTTCCGGGCGGGTTTCGATGCTGAAGCACAGCCGCCCATCGTCGCCGAAATCGAATGAGAGGATCGGATGCGCCATGTAGGGTGAGCCCCAGTAGTTGATGAAAACGTCCGCGCCGCGCAGCTTGCGGAGATCGACCCGGCGGGTTTCACGGCGCGGGGTGGCATCCGTCAGGCTCCGGTAATCGAAGTTGCGCACGTTGTGGAAAGTCACCACATCCCCATCGATTTCCGCATGGGAGGTGACCGCGACCTCCGGCTTCCAGTTCCGGAATTGCCGTGGCTGAAGATTGGACCACCACACCATGATGAGCGTGACCGCCGCGGCGAGTCCCAGCTTCGCACGCCAGCGGGGCCGGACAAAAATGACGGCCAGGACAGCGATCACCCCGAAGCCCGCGGCCAGCGCTTTTCGCAGCCCGTCATGCGGAAAATCAAACCACAACGCGCCGAACGCCCACAACAGGCTGGTGAAGAGCAGCAGCCAGACCAGCCCGGAACCGATCAGGGATGCGATCTTCAAAGCGCGGCGCGGGAGGTTTGGCTCGGTCACCATAGGGCTGGAGAATCCGGAATTCCCAGCGCCATGGCAATCGCCATTCGCGTTTGAAAGGAAGGAACAGACGGAGCCCGCAGGCGGCGATTTCAGGATGATTGATACTTGCCGGGCAGGCGGCGGCTTCCTATGCTCAGCGCATCACGATGAGCACTGTGGAGACCGCATGCAAAGATCCCGCCATCCTCTTTCTTGGAGCTCCGGGCTCGGGGAAGGGAACCCAAGGCAAGATCCTGGGCATGATTCCGCGGTTTTTCCATTGCGCTTGTGGTGATGTGTTCCGCTCGCTCGACACCCGCACCGCATTGGGCCGTCAGTTCGTTGAATATTCCAGCCGTGGCGAGCTGGTGCCCGATGAGCTCACAATCAATCTCTGGAAAGCCCAGATCGACAATCTCGCGGACACCCACACCTACAAACCCGACATCGACATCCTGATTCTCGACGGCATTCCCCGCAACGTGCGCCAGGCCGAGTTGCTCGGCCAATACGTCGAGGTGCAGCAGGTGTTCCACCTTTCCTGCCCGAACCGCGATGAACTGGCGCGCCGCATGCGCAAACGGGCGCTCAAGGACAACCGCATCGACGATGCCAGCGACAAGGTGATCGACCAGCGCATCGCCACTTACGAAGCCGAAACCAAACCCATTCTCGAATTCTATCCGGTGGATCGCGTCACCGATATCGATGCGACCCAGCAGCCGGTCAAAGTCCTTTCCGAGATTATCCAGCGCATCATCAGCCTTCCGGTTTACCAGCGCATGGACAACCAGGCGTTCTAACATCGGTGCACGGCATGCGGCTTGTATTCATCGCCACCGGAGAGATCGCGCTGCCGGCATTCCGGCATCTGCTCGACCACGGCCCCCGCCCGCTGGCGCTCGTCACCCAGCCCGACAAACCGGCCGGCCGACACCAGACACTTACCCCTCCCGCCATCAAGACGCTGGCCCTCGCCGCCGGAATTCCCGTACTCCAACCGGAAAAAATCGGCGATGCCACCGCAGAGCTTGCCGCGCTTGATCCCGAGATCCTCGTCGTCATCGCATACGGCCAGATCCTGCGCGATAACATCCTAAGCCTGCCGCGCAAGGCGATCATCAACCTGCACGCCTCGCTGCTGCCGAAATACCGCGGTGCCGCCTGCATTCAGGCCGCCATCGATGCTGGCGATGTCGAATCCGGTGTTACTTCCATGCATGTCGTGCCCGCACTCGATGCCGGTGATGTCATCTTGAAAAAGTCCATCCCGCTCGCGCCGGATGAAACCGGCGGCTCCCTGCACGCCCGCCTCGCCACGCTTGCCGCAGAAGTCCTCGCCGAAACGCTGGAGACACTCGCTGCTGGCAGTGCGCCGCGCATCCCGCAGGATCCCGCGCTGGCGAGTTACATCCCGAAGCTCGAACGCGACGCCGGCCGCCTCGACTGGACCCAGCCAGCCGCCGCCATCGAACGCCGGATCCGCGCTTACCATCCATGGCCCGGCACCTTCACCATGGCCCTCGAAGGCGCTGCGGAGAAACGCCTCAAAATCCACCCGCCATCTGCGGTCATCGAAGCCTCCCTC
>JBGSUP010000324.1:0-1631 GCA_041753485.1 Akkermansiaceae bacterium | reverse complement strand
GCCACGGGCGAGCAACCGGTTGTGGGGGTCGCGTGCTGCGAGTTCCGGAGTTGCCCGCTGGCTCTGGCCATAGGTGGAGGAGAGCACGATTTCACGCAGCATGGCCTTGACCGACCAGCGGTGGTGATCGCGCATGCGGAGTGCCAGGTGATCTAACAATTCGGGGTGGGATGGCGGCTCGCCCGAGGTTCCGAAGTCCTCCTGGGTGGCGACGATGCCGGTGCCGAAGAGTTCGGCCCAGAGCCGGTTGGCGAGCACACGGGCGGCGAGCGGATTGTCGGGCCCCACCAGCCAGCGCGCCATTTCGAGGCGGTCGTCGGCCCGCTTGCGGAAGATTGCGGGCAGTGCGGGCGTGACGGCATCCTCTTTGGACAGGCGGTTGCCGCGGGCAAAAATTCTTGTTTCACGCGCATCGGGTGCCGGGCGTTCGATCATCACCGGAACCATCGTGCCAGGAATCGCCTCGTGTTGCTTGCGGAGACGGGCGAGTTCCCCGCGCCTGGCATCGCGCTCCGGGTCATTGACCAGGGCGGTCCAAGCCGGATTGGCAGAAAGCGCGAGCTCGAACTTCCGCAGCGGGGTCGCCTGGTTGCCGGCGGTCTCCCCGCCCTGTTTGATTGAGATGCGGAGTTGGGACCCGGGCGCGGGGGTGACCGGGGCGTTGGGAACGAACACGGCCATGCGCGGTCCCTCCAGTTTCGGGAAGCCGCCCACGTTGCCCCCGGGATGCGGTTCGCGCGGGCCATCGATGCGGTCCACGAAGACCTCCTTCATCGCCACTTGGGTGACGGTGCCGCCGGGATCGGTTAGACTCAGCTCGAAGCGAGTGGCCAAGGCCCCCCGCTCGGGCCATTTCCCGGGATCATCGGAATCCGGCAGAATGCGCAGGCGCACGGCGGTGAAGGGCGCTGCCGGGCCTTCCAGATCATGGGTGCATCCGGTGGGCAAGGTGCCCTCGCTGCGAATGATGCCATCCGGACCGGCGGAGAGTTTTCCGTGGCTCGGCCGAAACACCTGCGGCAGAAACAGGTGCCAATCGCCGGTCGCGGCCGCGACCGCCCGCCCTGCGTCGTTGAGCTCGCCGCGGAGCCGCTGGATGCGGGTTTCCAAATCAGAGGCTTGGTCGCGGAGCAGCGGATCATGCGCCACCTTCATGCGCGGAAAATCGTCGTCCTGATCGCAGTCGAGCGTGTTGTTGAAAAACGCGGTGAACTGATAGAACTCACGTTGCCGGATCGGCTCGTAGGGATGATCGTGGCATTGCACGCAGCCGAAAGTGGTGGCCTGCCAGGCGGTCCATGTGGTGCTGACACGGTCGATCACGGCGGCGACGCGGTATTCCTCGTCATCGGTTCCGCCCTCGGTATTGCACTGGGTGTTGCGGTGGAAAGCGGTCGCCAGGCGCTGGTCGGCGGTGGCGCCGGGAAGCAGATCACCCGCGAGCTGCTCGATGGTGAAGCGGTCGAAGGGCATGTCCGCATTGAAGGCGCGGACGAGCCAGTCGCGGTAGGGCCAGATGTTGCGGTGTGGATCCTTTTCGAAGCCGTATGTGTCCGAGTAGCGGGCCAGATCGAGCCAGACGGCGGTCCAGCGCTCGCCGAAGCCGGGGGCCGCCAGCAGGCGGTCGGCGG
>JBGSUP010000323.1:0-3976 GCA_041753485.1 Akkermansiaceae bacterium | reverse complement strand
GGCGGGCAACGATGCCAACCCCGGCACGGCCGCATTGCCGATGGCGACGCCGCAGGGCGCACAAGTCCGCGTCCGCTCGCTGATCCAGGCCGGCCTGACCGACGCAGTGGACGTGATCTTCGCCGCCGGCACTTATGTCATGGACGCGCCGCTGGAACTCCGGCCGGAAGACTCGGGCACGGCCGCCTTTCCCATCACCTGGAAAGCGGCAAGCGGGGCCGAGGTTGTTCTCAGCGGCGGCAGGACGATCCCCAGCACCTGGACCGACGGTGGTGGCGGCATCTGGTTCACCGACCTCAGCGGGATCGGCCTGGGGCCGGGCCAATGGAACTTCCGCCAGTTGTTCGTGGATGGCAGCCGGGCCACCCGCGCCCGTTTTCCTAACAAGAGCGAGCCGAATCCCTTCCTCTACGCGACTGGCGGCGGCTTTGACCATGCGATCATCAATCCGGCATTGGTCAAAGCCAGTTGGGGCAGCGCCGCCGATGCCCAAATCAACATGGTTCCCCAATCGAGGTTCTTCAATCAATGGAACACCGTCACCGCGGTCGACACCGGCACCGGTCGGATCGACATCGCCGACAGTGAGCGTCACCGCCTGATCGACAGCGGCAGTTGGTTCTGGATCGAAGGCGTGCAGGCGGAACTCGATGAGCCCGGCGAGTGGTTCCTCGACCCCGCCAGCGGACGCTTGTTCTACATGCCACAGCCCGGCGTGGATCCGAACACACAGACGATCATCGCGCCATTCCTGAACCGCATCGTCAACTCGATGGGCGATGTGAATGCCAACACGCATGTCGCGCATGTCCACTTCGACGGGCTCAAATTCCGCCACACCACCTTCACGCTCGGCCAGATCGAGGCGCGCGTCCACACCGACACCGCGATCATGTTCGAGAACACCCACGACAGTTCGGTGAAGAACTGTTATTTCGAGAACATCGGGGGTTATGCCTTGTGGCTGCACCTCGACAGCCAGCGCAATGGGTTCGACCGCAACACGGTGCAATACTCCGGTGGCGGCGGCGTGCTGCTGACCGGAGCCCGCTTCGCCTACATGGACGACACGAAGATCTACACACCGGGCGAGGCTGCGTCCAAGGTCGCCCCGATCCTCAATGAGATCACCCGCAACACCGTCGAGCGTTGTGGCAAGATCCGCTACTACGGCGGCGGGGTTCACATGGATTCACGTCCGTTCAACATGTCGATGGCCCCGGGCAATTACATCGCCCACAACCACTTCAACGATCTCTCGCGCAACGGCATCTTCGCCTTCCGCAACCAGGGCGGCAACGTGGTGGAATACAACCACATTCACAACGTCATGCTGACCACGGTGGACGCCGGCTGCATTCACTTCGCCACGATGAACACCCTCAACGCGCCCAACTTCATCCTCAACAACTGGCTCTATGATGTCTGGGGTTACGAACAGAAGCCGGATGGCAATGTCGCCCGCCGTCAGGCGAACGGGGTCTATCTCGACTGGGACACCAGCAACACCACGGTCAAGGACAACTGGATCTATAACTACAAAGGCAGTGCGGTGGCAAAGGTCTTCGGCGGTAACAAGAATGTGGTCATTGTGGACAACCAATCGTCCACCACGGTCATCACGCCGACCTTCGTGGATGAGGTCGGCCCGGGCGGAACGGCAACCAACGGCATCGACCTCGCCAACAATCGGTTCATCGGCAGCGTCATCCATTACACGGATGCCGCCCATTTTTCCACCACCGGAACATGGGCGCAGGAGTCGGCAGTCGGACTTGCCAACCTCTTTGAGTTCGACTTTCTCGCGGGCACCGCGGCGGTGCCCTCGCAGGCGGTTTACACGCTCCCGATCACGGAGGATGGGGTCTATCAGATTTCACTGCTCTACAAACCTGGCAGTGACCGGGCCTCGAATGTGCCAGTCACCATCCAACATGCCGACGGCACCGCCAACCTCACGTGGAACATGCAGCAGGGGTCGAATTTCGGTTTTGCGGTCGTGGTGGGAACCTACCGCTTCGTGGCGTCCGGGACCATCACCGTGACCCTGTCCACCACCGGAGTGAACGGCAAGGTCATCGCCGATTCGGTGGGTTTCGTGAACATCGGAGCCAACGAGCCCCCCTTGGCAACCGACGTGCAGATCGCCGGCAGCGCGCAGGCCGGCGGGACTCTCACCGGCAGCTACACCTATAGCGATGACGACAACGATCTTGAGGGTAACAGCCAGTTTCGTTGGTATCGCAGCGACGATGCCGTCTTCGATGCGGGGGACTCCGCGATTCCCGGTGCCATTGGCCGGAACTACACGGCCCAGCCCGGCGATACCACCAAGTATCTCTTCTTCGAGGTGACGCCGGTCGCCTTGACGGGGCTCACCAACGGCACGCCGGCGCGAAGCGGGGCCTCGGCGCAGATCGCCAGCAACGACCCGCCGACTGCCACCGGGGTTTCGGTTTCCGGGACGGCGCAGGTAGGTGCCGGACTCACCGGTTCTTACACCTACAACGATCCCGATGGCGACCCCGAGGGGGCGAGCTTCTTTCACTGGTATCGCAGCAACGATGCGGTGCTCGACCCGGGCGACACGATCGTGGCGGGTCAAATCGAGGTGGTGCCAAGCGCGGTCAAGACATCCACCGCGCTCAACGCGCAGCGGCTTTCCGACAATTTGTTCAACTCCAATGGCATGAGTGCTTCGGGGGAAGTGCTTTTCAATCTCGACGCCAGCCAGCCCGGGGAACCATCCAGTGCCGATGGGGTCTCCTGGGTCACACCGAGCGGAGGTGAGGCCACGCTGCTGGCGGACCGCAAGGTGTGGTGGGTGGCGGACCTCGGCACAAGTCGCGCACTCAACGAGGTGCGGATCTGGAATTTCCAGTGGAACCACAGCACCGGCGATCTGAGCAACCGCGGGATCTCGCAGTTTGATCTCTACCTGCGCGACAGCGTGGCCGACACCGACAACGGCGCGTCCGGCGGCACCGTGATCAACCCTCAGCTTTCGGGGGCTGCCTTCAACCCCGGCAGTTCCAATCCCTGGCAAGCTGCCCTCGTGGATCAGACACTCGCACGCGCACCCAATTCCGACACTTACACCGGTCAAACTTTTCCGCTTGCCGGTCAAACCGGACGATTCCTTGCCATCATCGCCGATAGTTACTTCGGCGGTGCAGGCGTCGCCCTCGGCAAGGTGCGGTTGCGGGCAGGCGAATCCACCGCGATCTACACGCCGGTGGCGGCTGATTCCGGAAAATACCTGATCTTCGCGGTGACTCCGGTGGCGGCGACCGGAATTTCCCAAGGGTCTCCTTTCTGGGCCGTGCGTGGGCCCATTGGTTCAGAGGCAAACAGCGCGCCTGTGGCGTCGAATGTGGAAATCACCGGGACCGCCGCAACCGGTGAAACCTTGCAGGGAACTTATACTTACTTCGATGCGGAGGGAGATGCGCAAAGCGGCACAACCTTCCGTTGGTTGCGCAGCAACGATGGCACGCTTGACAGTGGTGACATTCCTGTCGGGACCGCGTCGAGTTATGTGGTGCAGGCAGCCGATGCCGGCAAACGTCTTTTCTTCGAGGTGACGCCGGGAGCCGCAAGCGGCACGCCCACCGGCAGCCCTGCCGCCAGCTTGGGCGTTTTCGTCCCCAACCTGACTCCGACGGGTCAAAGTCTCCTGATCGAGGAGTCCTTCGGCGGCTCTGGAGCGGGTCTGGATGGAAAACCCGCCGATGTATTCGACTCTGCCATCACCCTTGCCAGCGGTTCCGCCACGTGGGTTGCCGCCAGCGACTTCAAACAAAACGGCACGGTAGTCAGCAATGCGAACAAGAGTTCGGCCTACCTCGATCTTGGCAATTACATCAACGCCGCCAAGGGAACCGCCGCCGGGAAGTTCATGCTAACAGCCACTCTTTCTCAAACCGCTTCCGCAAGCTCCAATTGGCTCTCTATTGGCTTCGCGGCCGAGAACGCG